>NZ_JBXYJF010000025.1:0-52287 GCF_057396245.1 Psychrobacter sp. CX16 | reverse complement strand
GAGTTTGAATATGAGAACGCCTTTCGAGTTTCATCAAAGTTATGGGTGTTCTGCATAGAAAAAACCAGATACACGGGGTATCTGGCTTGTTTTAAATCATCAACCTATTTTAGGACGAGACAAGGCTTAAGCTAAATCTGGCTTGGTTTATTGACTATCCGTTTCGCTAGCCGTTTTAATCTTCTTCAAGATAGCAACAATCTGCTTACTGGTTAAATATCTTGGAACGGCATAAGTATCACTGACTTCTTTCGCAGCGCCTTTGGCCATTTTCTTGAAGTCTTCTTCTTTCATACCTTTAATGATAGGGTCAATATTGACCTGTTCAATCAGGGCTTTGACCTGAGTAATGAAGTAATCAGCCAATTCAGCATCATCAGCTGAAGGGTCTACAAGGCCTGTCTTCTTAGCGAGCAGCGCCAATCTGGTTTTAGACACATTGCAATTTACATCAAGAATATAAGGTAAAACAATGGCATTAGCACGGCCATGTGGAATACCGTACACCGCGCCTAATTGGTGAGCGATAGCGTGAACATATCCTAAACCGGCTTTGTTAAAGGCAATACCGCCGTAATGAGCGGCGATGCCCATCTGTTCACGCGCTTTTAAGTCTTCCCCATTTTCATAAGCAATGGGTAAATACCGCATTACGGTTCGGGCTGCAGAGGCTGCGTAATAATCAGTCTCGCTACTGGCATTGGCGCTCATCCATGCCTCCAGCGCATGGGTCAATACATCGATACCGGTATCGGCAGTGATATGCGGCGGCATACCTTGCATAATCTTCGGGTCTACGGCTGATGCTAAGGGCACCATACGCGGGTCAATCGACAATGACTTCTGATGGGTTTTATCATCCGAAATAACAGCACCCAATGTGGCTTCTGAGCCAGTGCCCGCCGTGGTCGGGATGCAATATAGTGGCATACACTTGGAGGCTTTTAAGATGCCCATTAGCTTTTGCGGCTTACGTTTGGTTGCTTGAGCTATAGCAATAATTTTTGAGGCATCGATTACTGAGCCGCCACCTACGGCAAGAATGGCATCACAGTTATTATCAACAGATGCCTTTAGTCCCGCTTCAACCACACTAAAAGTAGGGTCTGGAGTGATACCATCAAAGAGGTGATAGCTGATGTTTTTACTTTCAAGATAAGTAGTAACTTTTTCAGGAACGCCTAACTTATTTAATACCGCATCGGTAACAATAAGGATATTAGTAGCACCTTCGTTAATCATCAAATCGCAAAGCTCGTAGCAAGATTGTTCCCCAACGAATAACTGAGGACGTGGAATGGTCACCACCATAGCAAAGGCTTGTAATGCGGTAGCACGAGTTTTGGCCACGGCGACATAACCTGAATGAGTCAGGGTGCCTAGGATACCATTACGGCTGATTGATTTTGGATGTAGTGAGCTTAGAGTGTCAAGAGAGGTTTTGGCAAGCATAAAAAATCCTTTTTTAAAGCATGAAATAGTCTATTAATGTGGAAATAATAGCAGAATATCAGCAAGATAGGGATTATTAGAGGGGTATTTATTATAACGGCCGATAGCAAAAAAGGTTTTGCATCAGTGAGAAAGGGGTGTTGAGTAGGTGCTTAAATGATATTTCAAAAGAAATGGCTTGGTAAATATTGAAGATATAAAAGGAGAGTAGTTAATCAAATTGGCGGTGAAGGAGGGATTCGAACCCTCGATACGCTATTAACGTATACACACTTTCCAGGCGTGCGCCTTCAGCCACTCGGCCACTTCACCATTTGATAGCCGCATAGTATACCGAAAGGCGGCCCCGTTGTCATCATAAGCTGTCACTTTCGCTTTATTTTCTAATATAACCGGCAATTAGTGCTGTTTAATCATGAATTCAGTAAACTATATGGGCTTATGAGATAAAGCTTAATAAATACACGTCATATAACGACGTTTAAACGTCGGCACCGCTTTACTCTTAAGATATGCATTGTTAGGATGATGCTCTTTTTTGGGTTAGCATGAGTGAGTAGTATTGTTGGCTTAAAGGTAGGGCAATGAACGATAATTTAGCAAGGTATGGGGCGGTAAAAAACGTGGTGAATGAAAGATGTAGACACAATACTATAGCCAATAAAGCACGACAGGGTTCCAACGCAGTTCAAGTTATCTTGCGCTCATTGTTGGTAGTGATAACAAGTTTGTTCTTCTCTATCACAGCATGGAGTGCTGATTTTAGAAGTTGTGGACAAAATTTCTATGACGGCATAGCGCCAGATTTACTGCAAAATAAATTAGTCAAAGACAGTGTCCCTTTGTGCTTTGATGGATTTGCTACCTTATATTCTGGCTTATCACTCACACCGTTATGGTCAGCTGAGTATTTGACCCGCGAGCGCCTGCTACAAGCAGAAGAGATTCCTAGGGATGACAGCTTCCATAGTGAAAGCAGATTGCCAAGTCGTATGCGAGCGCAGTTATCTGATTATAAGGGCTCAGGCTATGACCGCGGGCATCTTGCACCCAATGCCGATATGGCTAATGAAAGTCAGCAATATGACAGTTTTAGTCTAGCCAATATTATCCCGCAAACTCCTGAAAATAACCGTTATGTGTGGAAAAACTTGGAGTCAGTGACCCGTTATCTGACCAAAAAGCATGGCGACGTTTACGTGGTAACCGGTGTGGCTTTTAGAGGTAATAAAGTCACCCAGCTTAATAAGCGGGTGATTGTACCAACGCATACCTTCAAAGCATTGTACGTGCCATCGACAGGGGAGGCCGGTGCCTATTATGCGCCAAATGACGATACCAAACGGGTAGAGGTGATTAGTATTGATGAGCTGGCGCTGCGTTCAGGTATCGATGTGTTCCCAGGTATTTCGCCGCAGTCTAGAGCCAATCCCATGTCATTACCAACTATGCTCAGTGATATAGACGACCGTAGTGATTACGATGCTCGGCATACCAATGAGCAGGATGAAGATGAGCCGTTGTGGTATCTTATATTGGTTGAGATTTTACGCTGGTTTGTGGATAATTTTTTAACCAAATAATGTCAGATGCTGTCATCCAATCTACTTATAATAAGCTTGAATGGTTTTCACTAAGACCATCAAGATTTTTATAACGGCTTTGATTACCGTTAATTATAATAGGGCGTGTCCTCATTTTGAAAATGGTGATGAAAATAAGATAAATCGCAGTCAGACAAGGAAAATAATACTGTAAATATCGAGATATTTCCCCATTATTTGAGGCAGTATGACAAGATTCAGCTATTTTTAGCCCATTTAAATGTAATCGTACGAATTGAGGACACTCCCTCTTCAATAATAACCCATAGCGTGGTCAAATCATCAGCCTCTGTTAGCCAATAAAGGAATGCCGTAATGAACGAGACAAGCCCAAAAAAGCTATTTGCTCCTTTTGAAAATGATCATCAAAGTATGCAAATCGGTGAGCTTATCTTTGAGAATCAAACCGATAAAGTGATTGTGTATGGTGATATTGATATTACCAAATCCAAGAAAGGCCTTGAGCAGGCGCTTAAATTAAAGCAAGTGTTTAATGATGTGGTAAGCGCATTGCAGCAAGCAGATGCTGAAGGTACGCTTAATGCAACAGACAACATAACAGCAACAAAAGAGTCGATTGTAAGCGGACAGACGCAATCTGGTAACGAAGTAGACAATCCCTTTTCATAACTCTTACCGTTGAAATATAAGTTTGCAATAAACAGGTCATTTAAAACTTTATTTTTTGGTTTTTATCTCTATAATTAATACAGTCATTCATGGTTCACGAATAAAAATGTCTTGACCAGACTATAGACACTGGCATAAGATACAACGAACCATGAATCAAGAAGTAGTAATTAAAACAATAACTTTGCAAAGATATTGCACAACATACAAGAAAAGGCATGTTGATAAGTTATTTGTTTAATATAATTCATTACTTTATGAATTTAACTAAGTAAACCCTCGTCTATCGAAAGGAATCGTAATATGAAATTATTCAACCAATCAGTTCTTGCATTATCAGCTCTAGGTCTTGCCACTGTCGCTATGGCGGCTGATCCATTAGCTAACACCACTTGGCAGACTTATGATGACGGCGAACCAAAAGCAGTTGTTAAAATCGTTGAATCTAATGGCACGCTAAGCGGTAAAATCATTTCAACTAAGCGTCCTGAAGGTCAGAAGTTCGTTGGTCGTACTGTTATCCAAGGCTTAAAAGCTGATGGCGGCGGTAAATACAGCGGTGGTAAAATCACTGATCCAGAAAATGGTAAAACCTATCGTCTAACCGCACAATTAAGCGGTAGCGACTTAAAACTGAAAGGTCATTTAGGTCCATTCTCACGTAGCCAAACGTGGAAAAAGAAATAAGTTACTCTTCAATTTGAGTCGCTAAATAAGCAACTCTTTTATAACCCTACCCTTATAAAGACGGGTTATAACAACAAAAGCCAGACACTTCAGTGTCTGGCTTTTTTGCGTCTATCGTTTATATAAAGGGATAGTGAGAAAGAGGGACTTACTGACTATTTTGTCTATAACCAGTAAGTCCTTTGTTCCAATCCGTTTTATATTGATAAACTATATGGAACAGTATTTATTGCACCGTAAAGGCGTTAGAGTAACCCGTATATGGCGAAATCTTTTGGTTCCAACCATTCTTCCAGTCGCCTTGATGTACCAGACGATACGTGCCCGGTGGCGTTTGCTCTCCAATACGCCAACCAATCATAACCTTGCTATAGCTGATACCATCACGTTTCCAAGTATACATGGTCTCAAAATCGCTATCGGTTAAGTAATCTACCCATTGACCCTCTTTTAGCTGCTGAACTTTTAAGAAGGTATCTTCAGTGCGTAAGTTGTTCTTAGGATGTGCACCACGGAAGATGGCTGTAGCAGTCTCGCCTACTTGGTAGCTGCTATTAGGCTGAATAAGAACTTGCCCCCACTTTTCTTGTAGAGGTTTGTCATCAAAGACAACGCCTGGACGCTCTGTAAAGCTCTTGTTAGAGAAATCAGGCGGGCTAGTGGTGTCATAGATGTCGGTATTATCCCGCATGGCTTGAGCAAGTAGCGTGTATTCTTGCAGGTAAGCATTGGTTTGATATGGACCATATTCGGTAGAGGCGCCCTCGTAATGCTGCATAGCAAACTCTTCACGAGTGCTCAGATAGCCGCTGTAATTATTCGCTAGACCATTAATAATCACAGTATCAACCCCTGAGTCTTTTAGCTGCTCTAATACCACTGCACGTAGGCGGCGACCGACCATGGTCGTGGGTTCACCAGGAATAGCGACGATGGCTAAATTACCAATACGCATCAACTGTACCGGTTGTTCGGTATTAATCCAGCCCCAGCTGCCCGTCGGTAATAGTACTTGCTTCTCAGCCTGACAGTCGTCTTGGTTCACGGTTGAGACAATACCAAAAATGCTTCGGGTTAAACTGCCCAAAAATGAAGGGTCAACTTTATTAATATCATCATTGATACGGAAGTTTTCACGGGTCATCCCCTCATACATCCCAGGAATATTGGAGGGGCCATTCTCACCACCAGCGGCAAAAGAGTAACCGCGTGCTGGCAAACATAAGGTTTTGTTGCCTGCGCCATCGGTGAACTTGGCATCGACCTGATAGCCTTTCAGATTAATCCAGCGTGCTCGATAATCAACCGGACCTGCGACAGGAGTGCCTTGATTCCAAAGCTCAATGGCTTTGTTGACTTGTAGCTCTCCATCACGGATCACATTTTCCCATTCATTATCACTGCCTTGATAGCCGGGTTTAGAATTGGCATTACCACCGCGGGTAATGACGTCACCTTCATCGGCATTGGCGAAGGCGGCGACAAAAGGCTTGTCTGAATTTGGCGCCAGTTTTTTCTCAGCTTCTAACTGGGCATACCCCTTATTGTCGGCACTTAGATGCATAAACTGGTTACTAAAGCTGGTGGGATGCACCGCAAACCAGTTAATCAATCCTAGTGGTGTACCATCAGCGGTATCAAGGCGAAGCTGCGTCATGGTCTCGTTCACATTGCTGTCATAATCATGCGCATCATGATTATTATTATAAGCAGGGATAGATCGGTTAATGGTTGCGCCTTTTAACTCGTCTTGTGCTAACGACAAGCGTCCTAGGGTCAAAGTTTTATGCGCACGCTCAATGGAGGTAACAATACCGTCGACGATGGCATTGAAGTTTTGAGTGCTATAGCCGGCGGTGGTGTCATCATTACTGGCGATTTGATACAGCTGCTGATGTGAATAGCCGGCGTTACCCACATGGGTGTGGGTCGCTGTTAGCATCACATTGTCATCGTTATATTCACTACCAAATTTGCTGGCCAATCGTTTAATGACTTCAAGCTTCACGGAAGTAAACATGGCGCCCATATCGGCGGACACATAGACAACACGGCTGTCACTGTTTGGGTCACCAATAATAAAGGCGTGTGAATATAGGCGATCGTTAATACCTTCTACCACTTGACCATCGGCATAACCGAACATACCGGTCTCTGCGGCAGCACCAGTGATATCGGCTTTACCAACACCTACCAAATAAGGGCTGGCAGGTGCGGCAGCTTGGGCGTATCCATTGCTCGAATTGTTTGAGGAAAGTAGATTTAGTGTTGATGGATTTGCATTGGTTGCCAATAAAGACGGCATCGCTGTTGAATCAACTTGAGCTGAGGGATTAACGCTAGTCTTTTCAGGCTTCTGACTATCCTCTGACGAGGAGTTACCCCAAGTGGTGAGTGCCATGCCGAAGGCGGCGGTAGATATGATTGCAAGTAACATAGGTGGCCGAAGTAGTGACGTGGGTGAAAAAGAGGTTTTCATTGGTTATCCTTAACATACAATAAAATACGAGACGCAATGTGATATTGGCCTGTATTTTGTTAACAGTAAACGGCGCACGCATGATTTATAGCAAAATAGGCGCGCACCTTTTCTCTAAGTCGTTGGGTTCCCTGTAACGACTGTTCACTTAATATACGTGAAAAATGGATGGGATAACACTTCTTTAAGCATTTTTGAGCAAAAGCGAGTTTTGATTCATATAGTGCTACACTTTGTATCAGTTATTTATCCATCTATTGACCAAGCTTGAATCTGCTTTGGTTGTTATTATTCTGAGGTCTATTATGCCAACTACGACTTGTCCTTGTAGAGTATTACTTACCCAAACAGCGGTAGAAACGCCCGTCACACAGCCCTCTTATGCCGAGTGTTGTCAGCCACTGCATCAAGGTGATAAACAGGCCGAGAATGCAGAGATGTTAATGCGCTCGCGTTATAGCGCTTTTGTAAAAGTACTGCCTGAGTATATTGTGGCGACCACATTGCCAGCGCAGCAGTCATCTTTGGACAAACAGGCCATACAGATGTGGGCAGAGGAGACAAACTGGGCAGGGCTTGAGATAAAGCAACATACGCCGAAACTAGGTAAACGGCATGCGCAGGTGGCGTTCAATGCTTATTATCATACTTTGGAGGAAGGCAGTCTTAAATTGGGCTTTCATCCAGAGTTATCTGCCTTCGTCAAAGCCAAAGCCAGAGATAAAGCAGGCTCGAAATCCGAGCAATGGTATTTTTTAGACCCAACAGTTCGTTTGAAGGTGACTCAAAAGCAGCCGTGTATTTGCGGCTCTGGCGAGAAGTTTAAACGCTGTTGTGGACAGTTTGTTGCGTAAAAATGCCCTATATGTCATATAGGGCATTTCAAAGTTTTGTTTTAATGGTTAGTGTCTACTAAACACTTGCCCCAACCTCACGGGCAATAGCGATACCTTCCTCGATACTGAGGTACTTACGCTGGCTTGGTGTGTCTTGAAACACAATGTCGCCATCTCGAAAGACAAGACACTCGTTAATCGCAAGCTGTTGCCAGTCTTCATTTTCAGTCAAAGGCACGGTCACTAAAATGGTGACCTTGTCCTTGTCTGTGGTCACATCCCCAAAGTTAATCGACAAATCATCATCGGCAAGCTTGGCTTCTCCAAACGGTGCTTTACGGGTTAAATAAAACAGTAGGGTATTGGCATAAGCGAGTTGCCAATCACCGTTAGAAATCAGACAGTTAAACAGTCCATTTGCCGCAAGATAACGGCACTGGGTGGTTAAAAAGGCAAATAAAGCCTCATCTGAAGGTCGCTGTTTAAAGGTCGATTTTAAGCGATTAATCAAATAACAAAACGCCGCTTCAGAGTCCGTTGATCCCACCGGACGGCAGTATTCACTATTACCATTACTTTGCAGGCGTTGGCAGCGTTTAATAAAGCCATCCCTCATCTGACCATTATGAGCGAATACCCACTGCTCACCCCACACTTCACGCACAAAGGGGTGAGTATTGGCAAGACAATTATGCCCCTGAGTGGCTTTACGGATATGAGCCACAACATTGAGCGCTTTAATCGGGTAATTCTTTACCAGCTCTGCAACCGGTGACTCAAAGCTTGGCTTGTCATCATGGAACAGTCTTAATCCACGCGCGGCTGGATTATCCTCGTCGGGTGAACAGGCATTAGGCTCAAAAAAAGCAATACCAAAGCCATCGCTGTGGTGGTCGGTATTACCGCCGCGGGCACGAAATCCAGCAAAGCTAAATCCTATATCCGTGGGTGTATTGGCGTTCATACCTAATAATTGACACATGGTTTACTCACTACGTTATTCGTTGCTAGGATCATCGACGTCAAGAACATCAATGTCCTCTAAAATTTGTTTTGCGGCACTTAAATCATCTTTTTTTACCCAAAGTACCGCGCCAGAGTTCATACCAGGGATGGCGCTTAGGCTTTGGGTAGAGACTTCAATACCATTGTTTTTCAATAGGTTAGCATGCAGCTCGCCTTGAATATTGGTATCGTAACTTGCCAACTTGTGCCAGTTATCCACGTGCTCGCTCATAACTGCTCCTTGTTGAGTATTCAAAAATTAATCGCTTTAATAGGTATCAAACAGAGCCTTAATTAAACCATAATTAAAGATAATTTATCGCTCAATTGGTTAGTCGAACCCTGATGACCAATTAATCTGACCAAGCGGATAGGCATCTATATGGAATCCATTTGGATAGTCTTTAAAGCCAGGCTTATCTTTAAGTTGTTCAATGGCATTCTGCGCATCCTTCTCGCTAGCGAATACACCAATAAGTTTAAAATCAGTATGATCATTGTCTCGATCGTCATTATCGAAACGGACATGCTCTAATACGTAAACGGTTTGTTGTTCATTGCGTAGCTTCTCAACTTGGCTCCAGTGATATGCCGCTAGACGTTTCATTAGGTCAGGGTTTTTGACCATAATATTGTCGCCAGTACGCCCTTGCTCACGATTATAGAAAATCACATTTAAGCGCAATAGCCAAAAGGTAACAGCTGCCATGGCAAGCATCACCGGTAGAGCGTGTTCCTCGTCAGCGGTTAAAGGACGCACACTTTGATAACCGCTAATAAATGCCTGCATTTTCTGCCGATTAAAATTCACAGACTCACCGTCACCGGCATCACCCCAAGTGGTACAGAAGTCATTAATAGTAATGGCAATATCCATCACATAATGCTCAACACTGACCTCAGTAAAATCTAGCAGACCAGTTAATTGCTCATTGCCATTTTTCAAATCCCACAAAGTATTATCGGCAAACATATCTAAATGACATAAGCCTTTCGGTAGGCTGGCAAGTGGCAGTGCCTCATAGTCCTGCCAGATATCTCGCATCAGCTGCGCCTCATCTGAGGGCATAAACTGAATCTCGCGATCACGGACTTTATCCCAAGGATAAAGCGGAACACCATAGTTTTCAGCCGGTGTTAAATCTTGCAAAGTGTTGTGCAGCTTGGCCAGTGCTTGTCCCATAGTATGGCACATACTGGCAGTGGTCTGCTTGGGATGCGTACCTGATAGGCAAGGCACCAAGGTAATGGCTTTGTTTTCATATTGGATTAAGTAATCCGGTGCGCCATTGGGCTTACGGGCGATTTTCGGTAGCGGTGCCGCAACTGGTAATTGACCTTTTAAACTGTTTAAGATGGTCGCCATTTTTTCGATATCAGCAGGTGGGCGCTCCTCAAATAAGGTAAACACATACGAGTATTCACCTTCGATATCTTCGGTGGTCTGAATAAACCAGTTAGAGTTTTTCACCCCTTGGGTAATGGGAATGGCTTTATCAAATGAGATGCCAAAGGCATGACAAAAGGCGGTGAATTGGTCTTCTGACAAATGAGTATATACAGACATGACGCTCTCTTAATCGGTTGAGGTTGGTTTGTTAATGTGACGTAGACCACAGGTGTAAATAATGACTATTAAATAGTATGATTCTATTTGGATACGCATTAGTCAATGATTATAGGATAAAGGCCGATAGAATTCGCCTAAATACTGCTATCATTTATGACGGCTTTATCAATTTTTAATACTATCTATTAGAATCAAAGCAGCCTTTGAACATCTGACAGCACGAATCTATTGGAAAAAATAACATTGTTAATCAGGTAGTAGGTATAATATGTTTCATATATATACCCAATTATCTATACAAAAAATAGTCGATACACTCTAAACGTTTTTTTTAGCAGATATCAATATTTTAATTATGACGACACCAATGATATGAATTCTTGGATTCACTTATTATGCCTATGACTGCCAAGAATTTCCCGCTTAAACAGTTCAGTATTATTCTATACAGTAATATTGTTATCTTTTTTGACTTTTTAATCTACTTCTATTTAGCGGATACACTAAGCGATACCTTCTTTCCGAGCACCCAAAACACGCTATTAATTCAGCTGCAGACCTTTGGTATTTTCGCAGCCGGTTATTTAGCACGCCCGCTTGGCGGGTATGTATTAGGACGCTATGGTGATGGCAAGGGGCGCAAGCCGGCATTTATGGTCAGCGCCTCATTTATAGCCACTACCTCTTTGATTACCGCTTGCCTGCCGACCTATGCGCAAGTTGGTATCCTAGCGCCTATTTTATTTTTAATCATCAGAATAGTGCAAGGCATGGGCTTTGGTGCACACAGTGCATTAAGCTGGGTGTTTATTGGTGAGCATGCACCTAGTACTAAGCGCGGACTGTATTTGGGTGCGGTGTCAGCAAGCTTTTTGCTTGGCGTGCTGGTCACTGTTTTTGTCTTTAAAGGACTGTTTGACAGGTTCTCTATCGAAGACTTAGGGAATAGCACTTGGCGCAGCGTATTTATCAGCTCATCAGCCTTTTGCTTTATCGCAGTTATCTTAATCAGCTATTTAAGAGAAACACCGATATTTAAACAAGAGCAATTACAAAATGCTGAACGGGGCTCTACAGAGATAGTGGCTGAATCATCAGGCGCGGCAACCACCAATCGCTTCCATGCCATATTTTTATCCTCGTTGCTTAGCTTTTATTTGGCCAGTATGTTTATTATGGTGGCCTTGGCATTACCGCAATTGGTATTAATGCGCTTTAGTGTCGATGCCAGTATGCTGATGGCTGCCAATGTAATAGGCGTATTTTTCTTTATCCTTGGCACGCTGTTTTATGGCCTGTTATCGGATAAAGGTAATCTAGGCAGAGTGCTGATGATAGGCTCGGTAATCCCTGTTATCCAGATGTTTGCCTTTTATTATAGTCTGCAATATGGTGGCGCCGATTACGTGCTGATTATGTACGCCTTACTTGGCTTTACCGCGGGTGTGGTTAGTTTATGCCCGATTATTATGCTGCAACTATTCCCAACACAAAACCGATTGACCTCGATATCTGTTATTTATAATGGCGTTTATGCCATTGTCGGCGGTGTATTACCAGCACTGCTGGTCTATGCAACCACTCAGGTCAGCTTCACGCCCGCGCTTTATATGGCGTTCTTGGGCTTTATAGGCTTTATCACTGGGTTTTATATTTATCGTTTGCCGACCTTTAGACCACTGCAAGACATTTGATATAAATTTGACTATGATAAGCGTAGTGGCTAATTTTAGTAATAGATACCAAACATAGAAATGACAATTATAGGGCAGAGTGCATGTTAGCAAAACGAATTATTCCGTGTTTAGATGTCGATAATGGCCGTGTGGTAAAGGGTGTTCAATTTGTTGATATCAAAGATGCAGGCGACCCAGTAGAAGTAGCCAAGCGCTATAACGAGCAAGGCGCTGACGAGATTACTTTTCTGGATATTACCGCCACTCATCATGGGCGCGATACCACGTATGAGATGGTAGAGCGTATCGCTGAAACGGTTTTTGTTCCGCTAACAGTAGGCGGCGGCGTGCGTAAAATTGAAGATATCCGTAATCTACTTAATGCCGGTGCCGATAAAGTGGCAATTAACTCAGCAGCGGTATTTACGCCAGAGTTTGTTGCAGAAGCAGCAGCGAGATTTGGTAGTCAGTGTATTGTTGTGGCAATTGATGCCAAACGAGTGGATGATGTTGATGGAGAGCCGCGCTGGGAGATATTCACTCATGGCGGCCGCAAACCAACGGGTATCGATGCAGTAGCTTGGTCAGTTAAAATGGCGGAGCTTGGCGCTGGCGAGTTATTGGTTACTTCAATGGATGGCGATGGCACCAAAAAGGGCTATGATTTGGCATTAATGAAAACTATTACTCAGCGCGTCAATATACCTGTTATTGCCTCTGGTGGTGTGGGTAATCTGCAGCATTTAGCAGAAGGCGTATTAGAAGGCGGTGCTGATGCGGTATTGGCAGCCAGTATTTTCCATTTTGGCGAATATACCGTTGGTGAGGCAAAGCAGTATATGGCCGAGCGCGGTATTGAGATGCGTTTGTAGCATATACTCTGTGCAGATAACAACGAATCACAACGAAAATTGATGGCAAAAAATGCTATTATAAGCCTAATTTATTTTACTTTTGGTCTATGATAGCTTTGTTGTCAGTAATCGGGCGCAAGCTGCAGGCCGTCACTTTAATGAGCTACTTCTTTATATTAGGACATGGCAATGCAAGATTTACAAAAAGAGCGTAACGATATCACCCATCTTGAAGGCAATTTACATCAAAACACCGATGCCCGTATCGGTATCGTGGTTGGCCGTTTTAATGCCTTTGTTGTTGAATCATTAGTCGATGGCGCAATTGATGCCTTATTACGTCATGGCGTTTCTGGCAAAAACATCAGTGTGATTCGTGTACCGGGTGCCTTTGAATTACCACTAGCAGCACAGCGTGCTGCAGAGTCTGATCGTTTTGACGCGATTGTTGCGTTAGGCGCGGTTATCCGTGGTAGCACGCCTCATTTTGATATCGTTGCCGGCAGCTCGGCCAATGGTCTTGCTAGTGTATCTATGGATTATAATATTCCTGTAATTAATGGCATCTTGACCACTGACAGCATCGAGCAAGCCATTGAGCGCTCTGGTACAAAAGCCGGTAATAAAGGCTCAGAAGCCGCTTTAGTTGCGCTTGAGATGATCGCAGTATTGTCTCAACTTGATGTTGAAGACGACGAGTAAGTTGCAATATTCTAAGTCTAATTTTTTATATTAGATAAGCAGAACTGGCAGGAGAGTGGCTCTGTTATTATGAACATAGCCATTCTACTTAGCCAACACAATTTATTATTATCGTTAATTTGAATGATGTTGTGCCTATTTGTGATACTCACAACAGGTGCACCACTATATATAAAGCAGCCCTCCAAATTAACCTGTTGGCTGTGACCTTATTTATTAAAGTTTTTTATTAAATATTTTTATTGAATGTAATTAAAGAAATGTCAGAGCATCCCCTCTGGCGATAGGTATCTGACTATATGAGCGACAACACCCCGATACAAGCTGAAAACACCCAGTTCGATATCAACGAATCCAGCTACAAAACCAGCCATACTGCGGTACGTAAAGCACGCCGTTTTGCGTTACAAGGGCTATACGAGTGGCTAATGACTGATCACCGCTTTGAGCAAACTGGCCATGGTGCTTGGAAGTCAAACCCGCCCCATGATATCGCGGCGCGTACCCGTGCGACCAATGCCATGCATACCGTGCATTTGGGCTATTATCACGATATGATGCGTGATATTCCTGAGCAAATTGAAGAGCTAGAGGCGCTAATCTCGCAGCATCTAGACCGTGAAATCGATAAGATTGATATGGTTGAGCATGCCGTACTGCTAATTGGTGCTTATGAATTAAAACACAGTCTGCATATTCCTTATAAAGTGGTATTAGATGAAGCGATGAAGCTGAATACACACTTTGGCGCAACAGATGCGCATAAGCTTATCAACGCGGTAATGGACAAGTTAGCAGCCGAGCTTCGCGAAGTAGAAGTTGCTGCGGATACAGGCAGTGGTTATAAAGAGAAGAAGTCAAAAGAGAAACGAGCTTTAAATGCAATGTCAGAAAAGACGGATAAGCATGGTTCAGAAACTTTAAACGATGCTAATAGATTAGATACTGATACCTTAGATGTAGACAAGGCAAACAAAAATACGATTGAGGATTCGAGCAGCGAGAGTGAGCCTAAACGTGAGCCAAAACCTCGAATTGGACGTAAATCTTCAAAGTAAACCACGTGTTTATAGCATAAGCTTTTTACCCTTTGTCCAACTCAGGACGATATTTAATGACTGAATTTGAGCTTATTTACCGTTATTTTGAACAACTGTCCCATAGCCAAGTGGAAAGTGCCGCTCCTATTATTAAAGGCTTAGGGGATGATGCGGCAGTCATTAGATTACCTGCTACTAGTCAATGGGTGACCTGTGTTGATACACTGGTGCAAGGTCGGCATTTTAGTGAAGACTGGACAAAAGTAAATGAGTTGGCGTTTGCGATTGGATTTAAGGCTGTTGCAGTAAACGTATCCGATATTGCCGCAATGGGTGCAAAACCACATAGTATTTTGCTGGCATTAGCGCTACCAAAGCGGTTAGCTAATGAAGCTTGGCTTAGCGACTTTGCAAAAGGGCTGTTTCACGCTTGCACCCAATTTGGAGTGCGTCTTATTGGCGGTGATACCACGCGCAATGATAAGCTTGTGCTGAGTATAACGGCTAATGGTATTCTGGATGGTACAACACAGGCTATTTATCGCAGCGGCGCACAAGTTGGTGATAAGGTCTATGTCTCTGGTAGTATAGGCGATGCTTGTTATGCGCTGTATCATCCAGAAACTAAGATTGGTCAGCAGTTGGCGCATCGCTTGCATATGCCGACCCCCCGTATTAGCCTAGGTGAAGCACTGTCTCAGCAAGGAAAGGTTACTGCTATGATTGATGTCTCGGATGGACTGACTCAAGATTTAAGCCATATTTGTGAGCAAAGCGGTGTAGGCATGCGTTTAGAGTTAGAGAATCTGCCTGCCAGCGACCCATTACAGCGCATTGATTTGGCGCAGCGACTATTGTGCCAGTTAACCGGCGGAGATGATTACGAGCTGGCATTTACCTTACCTGCTGATGTGTCTGTGCCCACAGTGCATACTCAAGTGACTTGTATTGGTGAGGTCGTTGAACCAGAAACATCACTACAAGAGACGTCACATATTAATCTAGTTTATCAAGGTACTTCAGTGACCCATCAAAGCCCCTATCCGTTTACTGAATATCCTAACTTAAGCGGCTATCAGCACTTTAGCAAGGAATAGCAATGTCGTCTGACCCATCTGTCTCACCTCATCATGATCATAAGCCTGATATTAGAAAGGCTAATATATGTCCTCCTTTACCGCATAATTCAAACGGTCTTGACAAGCTAGTTTATTGGCTAGGTATTGGGCTTGGTAGTGGACTGCCTAAACGGGCACCAGGTACATGGGGCACACTTGCTGGTTTCTTGATTGGCATACCACTTATGATGTTAGGGTTCATCCCCTTTTTGACCATAACCATAATTGCTAGTGTCGTCGGCATTTGGATCTGCGACCGTACTTCAATCCTTATGGACGTGCATGATGACCCGCATATTGTTTGGGATGAATGGGCAGGCATGTGGATTACCATGCTACCATTATCTTATATAGGTTTGGGTCAATTAACCCATATAGATGAAGTGCCTTTAGATTGGATTGTTTTAATCACCTCTTTTTTAGCATTTAGATTTTTTGATATTGTAAAGCCTTATCCTATAGGATGGATTGATAGTAAAGTAAAGGGTGGGCTGGGTATTATGCTCGATGATGTTATTGCCGCAGCGATGGCAATATTATTAATGGCAATTGCAAGTTTTATAGCGGTCACTATTCTTTTTTAACTTATTTAAATAACGATATAAACTATGACAAAACTTTCTGTATCAAATTCTTCTGCCTTATCTGTCATTATCCTTGCTGCTGGCAAAGGCACGCGCATGCAGTCAGCAAAACCAAAAGTATTACAAACCTTGGCGGACAAGCCATTGTTGGCGCATGTTTTAGATACTTGCCAGTCAATCAATGTAGATAAGACGATTGTGGTGTATGGCTTTGGTGGCGATCAAGTCAAAAATGCAATGGCAGATTACAAGTTGACTTGGGTTGAGCAGGCCGAGCAGCTCGGCACCGGTCATGCGGTCAAAGTAACATTAGAGGATTTGCCGAGTGAGGGCAAAAGCTTAATTCTATATGGTGATGTACCACTGGTTAGCGCTGACACGCTGACGCGCTTAAAAGAGGCCAATGTCGAAGGCATGTCGATGCTGACGTTAACAGTCGATAATCCGTTTGGACTAGGCCGTATTAAACGTGATGCGCAAGGTCTGATTACAGCGATTGTTGAACAAAAAGATGCGACTGAAGAAGAGCAATTGATTCGTGAAATCAACAGCGGTATCTATTGTGTTGATAATGCGCTATTGCACAAATATTTGCCTAAATTATCTAACGATAATGCGCAACAAGAATATTATCTGACCGATATCGTAAAAATGGCCGTCGCCGATGGTCTTGCCATTGAAGCAATTGAGCCTGATTATGAATTTGAGATTGAGGGCGTTAATAACCGCCAGCAACTTGCCAAACTTGAACGCAGTTTGCAAGCAAAGCTAGTAGAAGAGTTACAAGTACAAGGCGTACAGTTTGCTGACCCAAGTCGCGTTGATATCCGTGGTCAAGTCACGGTCGGTCAAGATGTCTTTGTTGATGTGAATGTGGTGTTTAAAGGTCAAGTGACGTTAGGCGATAACGTGACTATTGAGGCAGGCTGTGTTATTAAAGACAGTCATATTGGTAGCGGTAGCCACGTGAAGCCTTATTGTGTCTTTGATGAGGCAACTGTTGGTGAGTCAGCCAGCATTGGCCCATTTGCGCACCTGCGTCCACAATCGGTATTGGCCGATAGCACTCGTCTAGGTAACTTTGTTGAAATCAAAAAGTCGAACATTGGTGAAGGCAGTAAAGTAAATCATCTAAGTTATGTGGGCGACTCACAAATTGGCCGTCATGTGAATGTGGGCGCCGGCGTGATTACCTGTAATTATGATGGGGTTAATAAGCATCAAACGACCATTGGTGATAACGCCTTTATTGGTTCGAACTCAAGTCTGGTAGCGCCTGTGACTATCGGCAGTACGGCAACCATTGGTGCAGGCTCTGTGGTTACTAAAAATGTAGACGACAATGCGCTAGCGATTGCCCGTGGTCGTCAAGTACAAAAAGACAATTATCAGCGTCCTGAAAAGAAGAAGTAAGCTCAGGATGACACAGTATTATCCCGTAACAATAACCCTTTAGCCTCTGAACCAGTCGATGCGACCTTAGCTCATAGAAAGCTGTTATAGAAAAGCCATTATAGGAAGATATCGTCGGCCGCGGATAAGGTGATGTGCGGGTGAATAACAAATAAGAAGCTGGCTAGATAACCTCATCAGCAGCTATTAAGAATGATCAATTAAGGACAAGATATGTGTGGAATAGTCGGTGCCATCGCTGAGCGTAATATCTCTAATATTTTATTGGAGGGTCTAAAGCGCTTAGAGTATAGAGGCTATGATTCAGCGGGTCTTACTGTTATCCGTGACGGCGAGTTATATCGTGAGCGTCAGGTCGGTAAAGTCCAAGAGCTCGTCAATGCTGTAGACGGTAACGCCAATACTTTTAAAGGTCATATTGGTATTGCCCACACCCGTTGGGCGACCCATGGTGAGCCTGCACAGCATAATGCGCATCCGCACGTATCTGGTAAAGTAGCCGTGGTACACAACGGCATTGTAGAGAACTACGGACCGCTAAAAGAAGAGTTGATTAAAAAAGGTTATGCTTTTACCTCTCAGACCGATACGGAAGTAGTGGCTCATTTAGTAGCAGACGCCTATAAAGAGACCGGTAATTTATTTAAAGCGGTTAAGCAGATTGTGCCACGTTTACAGGGTGCGTTTGCACTAGGCGTGGTACACGTCGATAACCCTGATGAATTAATCACTGTACGTCTAGGCTCTCCATTGGTAATCGGCGTGGGCATTGGAGAGAACTTTATTGCTTCTGACCAATTGGCACTATTGCCTGTAACCAACCGCTTTATGTATCTAGAGGAAGGTGACATTGCGATTATCAAACGTGATGGTATCCAAGTATTTGCTGATGGTAAGCCGGTTGAACGCGCGATTAAAGAGTTAGATGCCGAGCAGCATAACGCAGATAAAGGCGAGTTTAAGCATTATATGCTCAAAGAGATTTACGAGCAGCCAGATGCGGTGGCGCGTACTCTTGAGATGGGTATCGATGCCGATGATTTGAAAGCAGACTTTTTGCAGCGTCATGAAGAATCATTGGCAGGTGTTCGTCATATTCAGGTCTTGGCCTGTGGTACTAGTTATCATGCCGGTATGGTCGCTAAGTATTGGTTTGAGAATTTAACCCGCCTGCCTTGCTCGGTAGAAGTGGCCAGCGAATTTAGATATCGTAATCCTGTGGTGGTGGACAACACCTTAGTGGTTTGCTTATCACAATCGGGTGAGACAGCGGATACCTTATCTGCCTTACGTGAAACTCAGCGCTTGGCTAAAAGAAACGATATCAATGGCCTAGTCAGCCTGAGCGTGTGTAACGTAGCGACCTCGTCTTTGGTACGTGAAACTGATATTTTTGTGCCGACATTAGCTGGCGTGGAGATTGGTGTTGCATCGACCAAAGCGTTTACTACTCAATTGGCCGCTTTAATGTTACTGGTGTTGAAAGTGGGTAAAGTTCAGCAGCGTATTGATGCCAATGAGCTCAAAACCATTGTCACCGAGATGCACAACCTAAAAGGTCAGCTAGATAAGAGCTTAACGCTTGACCAGTCGATTGAAAAGATGAGTGAGAAGTTCGAAGACAAAAAGAGTACGTTATTCTTAGGCCGCGGTGTGCAGTATCCTATCGCTTTAGAAGGTGCATTAAAGCTTAAAGAAATCTCTTATATTCATGCCGAAGGGTATGCAGCCGGTGAGCTTAAGCATGGTCCATTGGCCTTGGTTGATAAAGATATGCCGATTGTAGTGCTTGCGCCAAAAGACAGCATGCTTGATAAATTAAAAGCCAATATGCAAGAAGTGCATGCGCGCCATGGTGAGCTGTTTGTGTTTGCTAGTGATTCAAGCGAGCTTGTGAGCGATGACAGACTGCACGTGATTAATGTACCAGATGTGAATGAGCATCTAGCGCCAATCGTCTATAGCATTCCCATTCAGTTCTTATCGTATCATGTAGCTGTTATGCGCGGCACGGATGTGGATCAGCCACGTAACTTGGCAAAATCAGTGACGGTCGAATAGATTTAATCTTCGACAGATTCTAACTTTGTTACACGTAAAGCCCCTGCTAATTCTAAGATTAGCAGGGGCTTTTGTTATCTGATTGGTTTAATCACTAGGCGTAATATATAGTCAAAGAGGTCTAACATGGTTACAAAGCAACCGAGTGTCAGTCCTACAAATGTAGGCTTAGCGAGGTTAACACTGTAACCGTTGAGTAGTTCGCTGACTATAATTGTCAGGCCTAACGCAGACCTTTGTATAAGAAATAACAGCCGACAACAGTCAGTAGCACAGCAAAGCATCTCTTTAGCATCGCCGGAGATAGAATATGAGCGACTTTTGCACCTAGTTTGGCTGTAAAAAAGCTCATGACGCTAATACCTAAAAAGGCATAAATATGCACAAAGCCAATGGTATTTGGTACATCTAATTTTTGCTGCATACCAAACAGCATAAAGCCTAACGCGCCAGCAATCGCAATCGGCAAGCCGCAAGCTGCTGAAGTGCCCACTGCTTTTTGCATGACCACCCCATAACGGGTGAGGTAGGGCACGGTTAAACTGCCGCCGCCAATACCGAAGATGGCCGAGGCGATACCAATCACGCCGCCAGCAGCTAATTGCTTAGGTGTTGACGGTAGGTGAGCCTCTGTATAACCGACGTTTTGACTGTTAGCATTTGTCGGTGTTGCCTGATTCTTGGCTTTAGCGAACATTTTATAAGCAACCCAAAGCAAGAACACACCAACGATAATTTGTAAGTGAATTCCAGAGATTTGTCCTGCCAATCCTGCGCCCAAAAAGCAGCCGATTGCCATGCCAGGTGCTAGATTTTTAAACACAGGCCACATCACTGAGCCTTTTTTATTGTGCGCCATTAACGAGCTAATAGAGGTTACAATAATGGTCGCCAGTGATGTCCCTAACGCTAAATGCATAATTGCGTCAGCAGGGTAGTCCATTTGGGTAAACACAATAAATAGCAGGGGTACGATTATCGTGCCACCGCCCACACCAAAAAGCCCCGCAGCAAATCCTGCTAGAGCGCCAATAATTAAAAAGATGATTAATTCCACGGGATTTTATATCTCAGTCAAGTTTATTTGGTTTGATAGTTTATCAAACGTTGGTTGGCCAGATTACGATTTTTATTAGAGATAAGTGAGTAGTGCTTAGAGTTAAGGTCTATCGAATAATACATAGACCCTCTTTATTTTAGTCTGTAGCTAAGCAATTTGTGCTTGAGCACTTTGACCAAGCTGATGATAAGATCTATTAAAATAGACTAAGCTCTCACCATTTCCTCCGTGCTGCTCGGCTTGTTTAATAGCGACAACGCGGCACATAAATACGCTGTGTGTTCCTACCTCTTGGATTTGGTCAATTTCACAATCAAAACTCACTAAAGCATCTTCCAAAATAGGCGCGCCTGTTTTAAGCTCAGTCCAATTAGCCTGTTTAAAGCGCGCTTCAGAATCTAGTCTAGATGCAAAAGCATTCGAGATTTGTTCATGATGGGCACCCAGCACATTGACGCTTAACACTTTATTATCAACGAAATGCGCATGGGAACGAGAAGTGGTATTCATACAGACCAATAACGTCGGCGGTGTGTCGGTGACGCTGCACACCGCAGAGGCTGTAAATCCATGAATGCCAGTGGCGCCTTTGGTGGTGACGACATTGACAGCAGTCGTTAACAAAGACATGGCATCTCTAAAATCGGTTGCTTCAATCATGACTGTCATCCTAAGGTTGGTTTTGATAGAGTACTAAATACCTTATTTATATCACGCCTGTTATTGCTTATTAGCAAAACTAGCGAGTTAGCTCATTACGAACAATGGCTGAGCCTGTACTTAACGCAAGTAACTTATCTCGAGCGATTTGACGTGATAGAGGCGCCATACCGCAGTTGGTCGATGGGTATAGCTTGTCTGCATCGACGAATTGCAAGGCTTTACGTAGCACATCGGCTACTTCTTCCGGTGTTTCAATCTCATTGGTTGCCACATCGATGGCACCAACCATCACTTTCTTACCGCGAATCAATTCAATCAAGTCCATTGGTACACGTGAATTGATACATTCTAGCGATACGATATCAATCTGAGACTGCTGAAGCTTAGGGAATATCTCTTCGTACTGACGCCATTCTGAACCCAGCGTCTTTTTCCAGTCGGTATTGGCTTTAATACCATAGCCATAACAGATATGTACTGCCGTTTCACATTTTAAGCCTTCAATAGCACGCTCTAACGTGGCAACACCCCAGTCACTGACCTCATCGAAGAAGACATTAAAGGCAGGCTCATCAAACTGGATAATATCTACGCCAGCAGCCTCCAAATCTTTGGCTTCTTGGTTTAATATTTTGGCAAATTCCCAAGCTAATTTTTCACGGCTCTTATAATGACCATCATATAAAGTATCCACCATGGTCATTGGACCAGGCAGCGCCCATTTAATAGGTTGATCGGTTTGTGCCCGTAAAAAAGCAGCATCCTCAACAAACACTGGCTTTTGACGGCTAACCGCACCGACTACTGAAGGAACGCTCGCTTCATAGCGATTACGGATTTTAACCGTTTCACGCTTTTCAAAATCAACACCATCGAGATGCTCGATAAAGGTTGTCACGAAATGCTGACGAGTCTGCTCGCCGTCACTGACAATATCGATGCCTGCATTGACTTGTTCTTGCAATGACACACGTAGCGCATCTTGTTTGGCTTCGATAAGCGCGTCACCCTCTAATTTCCAAGGAGACCATAATTTTTCAGGCTCTGCCAGCCACGAAGGTTTTGGTAAGCTGCCTGCGGTTGACGTTGGTAATAATAGTGCCATGTTATTTATCTTCTCTAATCTGGTTTGATGTTTGATATATTTGGGAGCGGTCGGTTTTAATCAGTAAGCAAACGCTTAAGCCACGTTTTTAGTATGTGCATCATTTTAACTAGATGTAGTGCTCGAGTCATCTAAACTTGCTGCCCACTCATTAAGTAATTCTTGATGCGGCTTAATAAATTGCTCTTCAGTAAATCTACCTTGTTTCACTGCTAACTGACTGCGCTCTTCACGGTCATAGACAATTTGAGTCAGTGAGTAATCTTGATACTCTAAGCTTGGCTGATAAACCTGACCGGCTGCTGAATTGGCATTGTAAATCTCCGGACGGTAAATCTTCTGGAAAGTCTCCATCGTACTGATTGCACTGATTAATTCGAGATCAGTATAATCGGCCAACAGGTCACCAGAGAAGTAAAATGCCAGTGGTGCCACGCTGCCTTTAGGCTTAAAGTAACGCACTCTTAAGCCCATTTTATGAAAATACTCATCAGTTAACGAGTATTCATCTTGTCTGTATTCCACGCCCAATACGGGATGTTGATTGGTGGTGCGGTGATAGGTTTTGCTGGTCGACACACTCAAGCAAATAACAGGCTGCTTATTAAAGTTGGCTCTGTAAGCGTCTGAATTTAATAAGTGCTGGAACAGTTTGCCGTGCAGTGCACCGAAGCTTGCAGGTGGTGGTGTGTTTGGATTCTTATCAAAATGATCGAGCAATACCACGCTAAAGTCGTAATCGCGCACATAAGAGGAGAAACTGTTACCGATAATGCCCTCAATACGCTTGTTCTCTTTATGATCAACGATAGTGGTTTGTAGCATTTCAATCGCTGGAAAAGTATTACCATCTCCTTCGACGTCTAAATCTGCAGAAATAATATCTACTTCAACTGAGTAGCGGTCTGCATTTGGATTGTCCCAGTTGGCTAACGCGTTAAAGCGGTTATTGATCATGGTTAGCGTTTTGCGTAGGTTTTCTTGGCGGCTATTGCCACGGGCTAAATTCGCAAAGTTGGTGGTCAGACGCGTGCTGTCTGCCGGTTTGTAGTTTTCATCAAAACGAATTTTCGAGATTGAATAGGTTAACTGCTTGCTCATCGGATTACCCTCTATCCTAATTTTTAAATCGACCAAATGTCTGTATGTGATGAATCATACTCAATATATAACATGAATAAAAACGATATAAACTAAAAATAAGATGAATTTAATTCATGTTTATGGGTGCTTTAAATAAAGGAATACTATTTAAAGGTGATTTAAAGGATTAAAAATCAGAGTAATTTAAAGGTTTTTAATAGCTAAGGCTATATTTTATAAGGGGTATATAGGGTTGGCTTGATATCAGCGTGATTAGTGAATGTCAATTATATAGAAGAATAGTTACCCAGGTGTCGTGGATAGAAATTGATTAAAGAATAGACAGATTTTTCTATAAATGAATTCTATTCATCCTACTATTAGAAAGTATCAACTGGTATAACTATAAAGCTAGCCAAAACGGGGAGATATAAGAGATGTGAGAGGTATAAAAAAAGGAGCGCCTAGAGATAAGCACTCCTTCGTAATGAGATAATAAGATATGGATGACGGTTATTTATTTTTAGCAACTGCTTTAAAATGAGACACTTGGTTGTCATTTGAAATAACTAACACAGGCACATTGCCACTATTTTTGCTCAAAGTATATGTGCCCATCACTGTTTTTACTGTGGCGGCATCGAATTTTGCTTCGGTATCTGGACAGGCCATCATGGTACTCATGATATTGCCAATTTGTACGTTACCGTTATTAATACTATAAGGCGCTGAAATATTATTACAGGTGTTTTTAAAGTTAACGAGATTGCCACTGTCAGTTGCCATAAAGTTTAAGGTCAATGGCTTAGACGGATTAATAAACAGCTCATCTACCTTTTGGTTATCAGCATCAACTGCATCAATAAGCTGCCAATTGTAGGCTTGTAACACATCATTAGTAATCGGTTGGGTAGTGATTTTAGAATGAGCATGCGGATTGGTAGTTTGTACGCCGTTGGTGGTTTGACACCCAGCAGCAAGAGCACCTATAGTAAGGGTAGTGGCCATTATCAGTACATTTAATGCTTTCATAATACTCTCTTTAAAAGTGAAAAAATTAGGGTTATTTGTTATTTTAAGCCCCATTATCACAGAGCCTATTTTTACATACAAGATATAATAACCATTCGAATACTAAAAGTATTAACTATTAACTGTCTTCATCGTTAACCCGTAATTAAAATTCAACAGAGTACTAATCGAGTAGAATTGAGTCAATAGAGGCGTAATACTCTTGTATTTTTGCTGCTATCTAGGCTTATTTTTCGGGCTCAGTAGCGTATAATACCAACAGAAATTATCCAAGCAGTGACAGTTATATAGTAAGCTTTAGGGTAATGGTTTGCCTCGCTATTAAACATGAACAATGCGGATTTTTTTGCTAAGCTATGTTACCTTTATAACAAAAATTAAGTTACTCCTTTTATCACTCTTTCATTCACTTTTAGCATAGAAATAGGAAAAATCATGAGCTATCAGCAACAGCTAGAACGTATCAAAAATGACACTGGATTTATCGCAGCCCTTGATCAAAGTGGAGGCAGTACACCAAAAGCGCTACGTATGTATGGCATAGAAGAAAGCGAATACTCAAATGATGATGAGATGTTTGCTAAAGTGCATGAAATGCGTACCCGTATCATGACTTGTGATTGCTTTGACAGTGGTCGTGTATTGGGCGCTATCTTGTTTGAAGACACGATGGACCGCGAAGTGAATGGTAAGCCAACCGCTAACTACTTATGGGAAGATAAAAATATCGTTCCTTTCTTAAAAGTAGATAAAGGTCTGGCAGAAGAGATGGATGGTGTACAAGTGATGAAGCCAATTCCAAATCTGGCCGCATTACTAGAGAAGGCAAAAAACTATCCTATCTTTGGTACCAAAATGCGCTCGGTTATCCATCAAGCGAGCCAACACGGTATCGAAGTTGTGGTACAGCAGCAGTTTGACGTGGCGAAGCAGATTTTATCTGAAGGCTTTATGCCAATCGTTGAGCCTGAAGTTAACATCGAAAGCAAAGATAAGCTTGAAAGCGAAGTGTTACTAAAAGAAGAGATTCTACGTAACTTAGACAGCTTAGATGATGACCATCAAGTGATGTTGAAGCTGACACTGCCAGAAGAGCAAGGCTTCTATAAAGAGTTAGTTAACCATCCAAAAGTGCTTAAAGTAGTTGCCTTATCAGGTGGCTATAGTCGTGATGAAGCTTGTGAGCGTTTAAAACAAAACCCAGGTATGATTGCTAGCTTCTCGCGTGCTTTCACTGAAGGTTTATCTAAGTCTCAAACAGACGAAGAATTCTCAGCGACTATCGATGCATCAATCGACAAAATCTATACCGCATCTAAAGTATAGATAGTTCATCTTAAAAGCGCAGTTTTTAGGTTATTTATTCTTAATGCTACTATTTTAAACCTATACAAAAGCAAAAGGCTTGAATCTCTAGAGATTCAAGCCTTTTTATTATTTTAGCACTAAAGATCTAGATCATAGACCTTTTTATTAAACCTCTTTATACAGCTGACGTCCTTCTGCATTATACTTTTCACTCATCTGCTCCATGCCTTTTTGTACTTCCTCAAAGCTGGCTTCACCGACTTGACCAACAAGCTCAGTATCCACTTCTTTGATTAGATGTACATCATCAGACAGCTCGCCACTACTTGGGGTTACCTCGCTACCGGTAGGCAGGCCTGCTGCATATTCGCGCACATTTTGAGTGATCTTCATTGAGCAGAATTTAGGCCCACACATAGAGCAGAAGTGGGCAGACTTGTGCGCATCTTTCGGCAGCGTCTCATCATGATATTCACGTGCGGTATCTGGGTCTAAGGCTAGGTTAAACTGATCATCCCAGCGGAATTCAAAGCGAGCTTTAGATAGGGCATTATCTCGGGCTTGAGCGCCAGGGTGACCTTTGGCAAGGTCAGCAGCATGGGCAGCTATCTTATAAGTGATAATGCCATCTTTTACGTCTTTTTTATTCGGTAAGCCCAAATGCTCTTTTGGGGTCACATAACATAGCATCGCCGTACCATACCAGCCAATCATAGCCGCACCGATAGCACTGGTAATATGATCGTAACCTGGAGCGATATCTGTGGTTAATGGGCCAAGGGTATAAAAAGGCGCTTCATGACACATCTCAAGTTGAAGATCCATGTTCTCTTTAATACGGTTCATGGCAACATGACCTGGACCTTCAATCATAACTTGTACATCATGTTTCCAAGCCACTTGAGTCAGCTCGCCTAAAGTACGCAGTTCACCAAATTGAGCTTCATCGTTGGCATCTTGCAAACAGCCCGGACGCAAACCATCGCCTAAACTAAAGGCCACGTCATACTGCTTCATGATTTCGCAGATTTCTTCAAAGTGGGTATATAAAAAGCTTTCTTTATGATGCGCTAAACACCACTGGGCCATGATAGAGCCGCCACGAGAGACGATACCGGTCAGACGTTTAGCAGTTAATGGCACATAGCGCAGTAGTACGCCGGCATGAATAGTAAAGTAGTCCACGCCTTGTTCGGCTTGTTCAATTAAGGTATCGCGAAATATCTCCCAAGTTAGGTCTTCTGCTACGCCATCGACTTTTTCTAGCGCTTGATAGATAGGCACGGTACCGATTGGCACTGGCGAGTTACGGATAATCCATTCACGGGTTTCATGGATATTCTTACCAGTTGATAAGTCCATGATGGTGTCCGCACCCCAACGGGTAGCCCACGTCATCTTCGACACTTCTTCATCAATGCTTGAGCCCAGCGCTGAATTACCGATATTGGCGTTAATTTTCACTAGGAAATTACGACCGATAATCATTGGCTCAGATTCAGGGTGGTTGATGTTGTTTGGGATAATGGCTCGGCCGGCGGCTACTTCATCACGCACAAATTCAGGGGTGATAATTTTTGGGGTATTGGCACCGAAGCTTTCGCCAGCATGTTGACGCATATCGGTCCGTTCATGCTGCTTTTGAGTTTCGCGAATGGCGATGTATTCCATTTCAGGAGTAATAATACCTTGGCGTGCATAATGCATTTGGGTAACGTTGTTACCTGCTTTGGCACGACGTGGCTTGTCGATATGAGCAAAGCGAATATTAGCAGTTTTGATGTCACGCGCACGCTCATTACCGTAGTTGCTTGATAGGCCGTCTAGAATTTCAG
The DNA here is from genome assembly GCF_057396245.1 of Psychrobacter sp. CX16. Lineage (NCBI taxonomy): Bacteria > Pseudomonadati > Pseudomonadota > Gammaproteobacteria > Moraxellales > Moraxellaceae > Psychrobacter > Psychrobacter sp. CX16. The sequence continues at coordinate 24,490 of NZ_JBXYJF010000025.1, read as the reverse complement.
TATCACCACGTTCTTCAATCCACTTTTCACGCAGTTTTGGCAAGCCTTTAGTCAAATCGATATTAACATTGGGGTCGGTATACACGCCCGAGGTGTCATAGACATAAAAAGGCGGGTTCTTTTCGCCATTTTCGAGACCAAAACCGCCAGTTGGGGTATCGGTTAGAGTAATTTCACGCATCGGCACTTGGATATCAGGACGTGAGCCTTCGATATATACTTTGCGTGAGGCGGGCAGGCTACGCGTTAAGTCGCGGGCTTCTTCGTCAAAGCGCTCGTCTTTGGCGTTGCGGTGAGCGGGGGTTTTGATGCTATTTTCTGCATTACTCATGGGAATTTCCTTATTTTTTGCTAATGGCAATTGCCATGTTGGCTTCTAGAATAAAAGGCTAAAAAACCGGAGGTAAAAATAAAGACTCGGTAAGTGCAGATTTTGTCGTTTTGACAGTACCCTATTTGTTTATAAATAAACCCTGTATCAGCAGACGGTAGCTTGAGATGTCTCTTTAAATATTATGCGCTTATATATTGATAAATAAGCATGCTAATTTTAAAGGATTAACATAAGCGTGAGTCTGGCTCTAAAGAGTCATGATAATGAACAGGTCTTTATAAAGGATAGGGGAGTTGCAATGACTTTCCTACGGCGGTATTAACCGCATCAGGTTCAACGGGTGATGTCTCAGCAAACGCTTTGTCCAATAATAGCAACTAAACTATTAGCGAACAGATGGCCTGCACCCCGAGTCTTAATGATTTTGATAATACAGATATCTTATCAAACTTTGAGTCCAATAACAGTCTTCAATTGCATTTAAATCTTATATGCCATTTCCTTTATAACACAAAAAAAGCCAATGGATTAATCCATTGGCTTTTTGCACATAATAATGTCAGTAAGGCTTACTGTTTACGGTACTTGCCGTCGCCTCTACTCAGTACTTCGACGTCCACTTTACATAAGTTGCAGTTTAGCGACTGGTTTGCTTTTTTAGATAAATCAATAATACGACCTGGGGTGAATGGACCACGGTCAGTAATTTTAACCACAACCGATTTGTTGTTCTTAAGATTGGTTACTTTTACTTTAGAACCGAAAGGCAGTGATTTATGAGCGGCTGTCATGGCGTACATATTATAAATGGCGCCTGATGCCGTTCTTTTACCATGGAACCCTGGACCATACCACGAGGCGAGGCCAGCGTTGGCAGGTACTGTTAATAACATAGTTAACAGCAGAGCAAATGGCATAAAAAGTTTTTTCATAGGTTGTACCTGTTTTTTCATTAATGGTTGGGACACATTGTTACAATAGAATCTTGGCGTTACCGTTAATCTTAGGCTGTTAGTCCTAAGTATTACTCTATTAAGAGCCCTGACGGGTAGCAAAATTAAATTGTCTGCACCAAAACATTGAATGCGTAGTGTACAGGACTACGGTTTAGTTTACCTTGCTAATAGGTAAAGTCAATGTAAAGAATACTTAATGGTGAGATAGATAGCTCTGTGGGAGTCGTGTTAAAGCATACGCAATGTAAGTTTTTAAAAAGATTGCTTTCTAAAAGTTACTATTTTTTACAATAAATAATTATTTCATCAAACTGTCATACTTAGAGGGCAAAATGTGCTCAATCCGATAGAGGAGCTGATAAAAGGATTCATCATTATGTGGCAACTCTATTTTTACCTACCTATATAAAAATATTTATCAATGACTCTTTAGGAGAGAATATGCGTTATTCACTATTAGCCGTAGCAGTAGCAAGTGTTTTAAGTTTAGCCGCTTGTGACAAGAAAACGGACGACACCGCTACAAATGGTGAGACAGCCACCACTACTGAAGGCACAACCGCTTCTGAATCAACCAATTCAACTGCTGGTAGTGCTGATAGCTACACAGACATTGAAGGCGTTGAAATGAACATCAGTGGTGCCGGTGCATCTTTCCCAGCACCTATCTATCAAAAATGGTCTGCTGACTTCCAAAACGCTACCAAAGGTCAAGTCAACTATAACTCTATCGGTTCTTCAGGTGGCGTTAAGCAGATTAAAGCAAACACAGTTGATTTCGGTGCATCAGATAAGCCGCTTAAGCCAGAAGAGCTAGCAGAAGCCGGTCTTATCCAGTTCCCAACCGTTATCGGCGGCGTTGTACCTATCGTTAATATCGAAGGTATTGAGCCTGGTGAATTGGTATTAAGCGGCGAAGTATTGGCTGATATCTACCTAGGTAAAATCACTAAGTGGAACGATCCAGCAATCACTGCATTAAACGAAGGCGTTGAGCTTCCTGATGCCAATATCACTACGGTTCACCGTTCTGACGGTTCTGGTACTACGTTTAACTTCACTTATTATCTAAATGAAGTATCAAGCGACTGGGCTAACATCGGCGTTGATAAAAGCGTTGAATGGCCAACTGACCAAACCGGTACTGGCGTTGGTGGTAAAGGTAACGAAGGCGTTGCTGGTATGGTAACTCAAGCACCTAACTCAATCGGTTATGTTGAGTATGCTTACGCTAAGCAGAACAACATGTCTCATACCGCTATGATTAACGCTGCGGGTAACAAAGTTGAGCCATCTGCTGAATCATTCGCCGCCTCTGGTAACGTTGATTGGTCAAAAGCGGAAGGCTTCTACAAAGTTATCGCAAACTCAGATACTGCCGATGCATGGCCTATCGCTGCAGCAACCTTCATCTTAGTACACAAACAGCCTAAGAACCCTGAAAAAGTTGCTGGTGTATTGAACTTCTTTAACTGGGCATATAACGAAGGTGATCAAGCGGCATTAGACCTTGATTATGTTCCATTCCCAGACGAAGCCGTTGCTCTATTCAAAGAAGAGTGGAAGCAAGTAGTTGGTGCTGACGGTCAGCCAGTATATACCCCTAAATAACAGTCATTAACTTGTCACTGTTAATGAACGTTAAAACAATTGGCAAGTAAATGACAATTCATTTACTTGCCTTTTACTAATTATATTTCGATTTATAAATTTTAAGAAAGTTAAATTTCTACTCATGTTGGGGTTACCATGTCTGACTTACAGGCTCAGCTAGCAAAGCAGCGAAGAAACGACGTCATATTTGTCAATATGACCAAGTTCTTTGCTTTATTAGTATTGGTTTCTTTAGGCGGAATCATGCTGTCGCTAATTATCGGAGCATGGCCAAGCATTAAAGAATTTGGTTTTGGTTTTTATACCAGTTCAAATTGGAGTACCGTTAATGATGAATACGGTGCTTTAGCCCCGATTTACGGTACCATTGTGACGTCTATTATCGCTATTTTGATTGCCGTTCCGGTTAGTTTTGGTATTGCAATCTTCTTAACAGAGCTTTGCCCTAAGACGTTACGTCGTCCACTGGGTATGGCCATTGAATTATTAGCGGGTATTCCGTCTATTATTTATGGCATGTGGGGCTTTTTTATATTAGCGCCTTTATTTGCCAAATATGTCCAACCTTTCATTATTGATAACTTTGGTCCAATACCGATTATCGGTAGCTTTTTTGGCGGGCCGCCGCTGGGGATCGGTGTTTTCACTGCCTCGTTAATCTTAGCCATTATGATCATTCCTTTTATTGCTGCCACCATGCGAGATGTGTTCTCGGTGGTTCCAGAGTTATTAAAAGAATCGGCTTATGGCGCAGGGGCGACTACTTGGGAAGTCATGTATAAGATTATCCTACCTTATACCAAAGCGGGTGTTGTTGGTGGTGTGATTCTTGGTCTTGGCCGTGCACTGGGTGAAACCATGGCGGTAACTTTCTTAGTCGGTAACACTTATAACATTAATTCAAATTTATTCGGCTCAGGTGTGACTATTACCTCGTCAATTGCCAATGAATTTGCGGAAGCCTCTAGTGAAATGCACGTCGCCACCTTATTACATCTAGGCTTAATTCTATTTGTTATAACTTTTGTTGTTTTATCCATATCTAAAATCATGTTGTCACGTATTGATAAGAGAGCTGGTAACTAATTTTAGGCAGCTATTTTTAGACGACTTAATCATAGATATGTAAGGTATTTGGCAGGAAAAATATTATGACAATGAATTCAAGTGTAACATCAGCCTCTAGTAGCCCAAGCAGTTTTGAGCAGCGCATGAATAAGTCGCTGTACTCAAAGCGTAAGTTTTATAACGTACTGGGTCTTATCTTTGCCGTATTGGCTATGAGTTTTGGTTTGATTTGGCTGGGCTGGATCTTATTTGATCTACTGCGTAAAGGGATGGAGGCGATGCTTACCATGCCTATCTTTACCGTGGATACGCCGCCGCCTAATACCATGGGTGGTTTGCGAAATGCGATTGTGGGTTCGATCATGATTGCAGGTACCGGACTTTTCATCGGCGCACCTATTGGCCTAATGGCAGGTGTGTATCTTGCAGAGTTCTCTCAAGGCTCATGGCTTGGTAAAGCAACACGTTTCTTAAATGACATTTTGTTATCAGCGCCCTCTATTGTTATTGGTCTATTCGTGTTTACCTTAATGGTAAATAACCGTAGCTTCTCAGGTTGGGCAGGCGCTATTGCACTGGCACTGATTATTATCCCAGTTGTGGTACGTAGCACCGAAACCATGTTGAACTTAGTACCTAACCAATTGCGCGAAGCCTCTTATGCGCTAGGCGCACCGAAGTGGAAAGTAGTGACTTCAGTAACAATGAGTGCCGCAAAATCAGGTTTGATTACCGGTGTTCTTTTAGGCTTTGCCCGTATTACCGGTGAGACCGCACCATTACTATTTACGGCACTAAATAACCGATTCTTTAGTTGGGACATGGGCAGTGCTATGGCCAACTTACCCATGACCATTTACCAATTTGCTGCAGCACCAGATGACACACAGAATATGATTGCATGGGGTGGTGCTTTGTTAGTTACCTTCTCTGTATTAGGCCTTAACATCCTTGCTCGTATTGTTGGCCGCGAGAAAAATTAAGCTGATTAAATAAACAAGCACACACAACCGTTACTCATTTTTAAGTGATATAGAAGGTATGATTATGTCAGATACAGTAGAGAAAAAAGCAGTCGTTAACACCACAAACAACAGTGGTGAAAGTATGTTAGAGCAGCCAATTCAGACGGGTAATCAACAAGAGCAGCCAGATACGGCCTCTTTTACCAAACAAACCGTTGCTGATTTGCCAGACAATATGCCAAATCCAAAAATGAAAATCCGTGATTTGGACTTTTATTACGGTGATTTTAAGGCCCTAAAGCAAATCAACATCGACATTCCTGAAAAGAATGTGACGGCATTTATCGGCCCATCCGGCTGTGGTAAATCTACGCTGCTACGTACCTTTAACCGAATGTATGATTTGTACCCAGGCATGCGTGCTGACGGTAAAATCATTCTTGACGGCAAAAATATCTTAGATAAAGATGTTGATGTGAACTTACTACGTGCCCGCGTCGGTATGGTATTCCAGAAGCCAACGCCATTCCCAATGTCTATTTATGACAACGTGGCATTTGGTGTGCGCTTGTATGAAAAGCTAAGCAAAGCCGATCTGGATGAGCGCGTTGAGTGGGCGCTTAAAAAGTCAGCATTATGGCCAGAAGTAAAAGATAAGCTAAAAGCATCCGGTCTGTCTTTATCAGGTGGTCAGCAGCAGCGTCTATGTATCGCTCGCGGTGTAGCAACTAAGCCTGAAGTATTGTTATTAGATGAGCCAACGTCAGCACTTGACCCAATTTCAACTGGTGCGATTGAAGATCTTATCGAAGATTTAAAACACGACTATACCATTGCTATCGTAACCCATAACATGCAACAAGCGGCTCGTGTTTCTGACTATACCTGTTATATGTACCTAGGTGATATGGTTGAGATGGGTGAGACCAATCAAGTCTTCACTAACCCAGCACAAAAAGCGACTGAAGACTATATTACAGGTCGTTATGGCTAACGCTAAACGATTCTTTATAAAAATAAGCATTGTTAGTTGATGTTTATCTAATATAAAGTGTAAGTGTTACGCTAAGTTATACCGACTCAATTTTAGATAGCCAAGCCAAATAGCGACAAATCCTGAGCACAACTTAAAGGTATTGTCTGTTATTTGGCTTGTTTGTTCATGGACATGTTGTGTACGGAAACATTTCACAAAAAGAGTAGGATATCCTTATGCCCACATCTGAAAAACATCTGTCTAAAAGCTTTGATCAAGATTTAAGACAAAGTGTTGAGCTATTTATGGAGATGGGACGGTTAGTAGCAGAACAAGTGACCTTAGCCACGCACTCACTGGTTGATGGTAATTCTGAAACCGCCATAAAAGTTATCGAAGATGATACTAACGTCAACCAGATGGAGATTAAGGTCGATGAACAGATTATTTTGCTGGTCGCCAAGCGTCAATTAGCAGCCAATGACCTACGTCTCGTCATGGCATTAAGTAAAGGCGTGGTTGACTTAGAACGAGTGGGTGATGAAGCCAGTAAAATTGCCCGTATGGCCGTTCAGCTAGCAAAAGAGGGCGAGTCACCAAGAGGCTATTCCGAAGTTCAGCATTTATCCAATCAAGTTCGACTAATGCTACTCGATTCACTTGATGCCTTTGCCCGTATGGATCCTGAGCAAGCCCTTACCGTATTACAAAGTGATGATGTGGTGAATGCTGAATATCAAACAGCGACACGATCTTTAATGACTTATATTATGGAAGACAGCCGTCATGTGTCTAAAGTCATTAATATTTTGTGGGTACTGCGTGCGTTAGAGCGTGTCGGTGATCATGCGCGTAATATTGCTGAATTGGTTATTTATTGCACCAGTGGTAAAGATGTGCGACATACTGACTTTGTGACCGTAGAACAAGCGGTTCAAGAGGCGTCTAATCATATAGCTGCACGTAATAATAACAATAACGGTAACGGTAACGGTAACGGTAATTTATAACAGATCCGTTAATTACTGACCTAAAAAGGAGCAACCCTAGGGCTGCTCCTTTTTTATTGCTTCAAACTTTTACGTATTCACTCAAGTGGTTTAGTGAAGCGTTTTACTTGCTGTCAGTTTCAGGCGTATATCCTGAAGGACGCTCGTAGTCTTCATTATCGAAGAATTTCTCACGTTGCTCATTAATGAACTTTTTGGCATCAGGATTAATCATGCTTAAATGGTTTTCATTAATCAGCATGGTCTGTAATTCTAGCCACTCATCCCATGCTTTTTTAGATACGCTATTTTGAAGCTCCTCACCTTTTTTGTTAGGAAAAGGTGGCTTTGGCATTTTTGGTAAATCTTGTTTATATTTGCGGCAAAATACGGTATTCGCTTTTGGATCAAAAGTAGCTGTCATTATTTTATCCTATTAATATCAGTGGTTTATTGAGTGTCGATATTGTATTTAGCCAAGCGTTCACGACCACGAGCCACCGCTTTAATAACTTGATTCGGCGCAGTACCGCCTAAATGGTCACGAGCAGCAAGCGAGCCTTCTAAGGTGAGATAGTCAAACACATCCTCACCAATAGCATCACTAAACTGCTGCAATTGTCCAAGCTCAAGCTCGCTTAAATCGACGCCTTCTCCAATGGCTAAGGCAACGGCATTGCCGACGACTTCGTGCGCATCACGGAATGCTACGCCGCGGCGTACTAAGTAATCTGCCAAGTCAGTTGCAGTGGCGTAGCCTTTCATCGTTGCAGCACGCATATTTTCTTTGTTAGGTACTATATTAGGCAGCATATCCACAAATGCAAGTAACGAGCCGGTTAGAGTATCAACGCAGTCGAATAAAGGCTCTTTGTCTTCTTGGTTGTCTTTGTTGTACGCCAATGGTTGGTTTTTCATCAAGGTTAATAAGGTAGTCAGCTGACCGAATACACGTGCTGCTTTACCACGTACCAATTCTGGTACATCTGGGTTTTTCTTCTGCGGCATAATCGATGAGCCGGTACAGAAGCGGTCAGGAATTTGCACAAAGCCAAACTGTGCAGACATCCATAAGATAATCTCTTCACTCATACGTGATAAATGCATCATTAAGATAGACGCCGCTGCGGTAAACTCAATCGCAAAGTCTCTATCAGAAACAGCATCCAATGAGTTTTCACAAATACCTTCAAAACCTAATAGCTCAGCAGTAATTGTGCGGTCGATAGGAAAGGTGGTACCGGCAAGTGCGGCACTGCCCAATGGCATTTGATTAATACGGCGACGCGCATCAATTAGACGATCAGTATCACGGTTTAACATCTCAAACCAAGCCATCACGTGATGGCCAAAGCTCACAGGCTGTGCGGTTTGCAGATGGGTAAAGCCTGGCATGATGGTATTAGTGTGTTTCTCTGCCAGACCCAATAGACCAGCTTGCAATTTCATCAATAGCACAACAATGTTGTCTACTTCTTCACGTAGCCAAAGACGAATGTCAGTGGCAACCTGATCGTTACGGCTACGACCAGTGTGCAGTTTTTTACCAACTGTGCCAATGATGTCTGTCAAACGCGATTCGACATTCATATGTACATCTTCAAGGGCGATAGACCAGTTAAACTCACCAGCATCAATCTCTTGCTGAACTTGATGTAGCCCATTAATAATGGTGTCTACTTCTTCTTGAGTTAAGATGTCACACTTGCCAAGCATGGTGGCATGGGCGATAGAGCCTTGAATGTCATGTCTGGCAAAACGTTGGTCAAAGCCAACCGATGCGGTAAATGCGGCAACAAAACTGTCTGTGGCCTCGCTAAAGCGACCCCCCCACATTTGTTGGCCTTGTCCTTTACCGGCTGTGTTAGAATCAGGGGGAGAGGCGTTGGCAGCAGTTGACGTTTGAGTCGATGATGTAAGGGTATTATTTGGTGAGTCGTTGGTGGCAGTCATATCAGTCTAAATCCAGTAAAAAGCACAGAGTCCCCAGTATAGCAAAGGACGAGTCGACCTTGCTAGCTGAGCGCTTGGAGTTTTTTGTACCCGTGTTTTCTCGCTCATTTTCATTATTAGAGGGACTTGCCTATATTGCGGTCTGGGCATTATTCATTACCGGACTTCAGTTAGAGGGGTTTAATGGTTGGCAAGACGCTGTCAACTATTATGTGCTCAGCTTTATTGTCCTATTTATTACTATTTTTACCATTGTCTTTTTAATAGAAATACAACGCCCATCTCTCAAAGATGCTCAAGTGATGACAGTGTGTACTAAAATGCTGCTGACGGGGGTATTGGTCGCTATATTTGCAGCCTTTAGTGTCTTATATCTGGTTGGTTATTTTGGTATTACTGATATAACTCTTGAACGTATTGTCAGGGTGACGGCGCTGCATGCGGTGAATACTGGCGGATTTATGTTGGTGATGATGATTTACTATCTACGTCGTCACCGTGATTTAATAAACCTGCAGAAGTCCTTTGAATATAGATTGGCCACCCAAAACGAATATATTAAGGCGCGATTAGAGCCACACTTCTTATTTAATACTATTAATACCCTTATTTCACTCATCGAGGTGGATGACAAAAAGCAAGATGCCACGGATATGCTGCAGCATTTGTCCTATTTATTTCGGATGAGCTTTAACGAGCCTGATGAGGTGAATTTTGAAGATGAGATTGAACTATGCGAGCATTACCTTGCTATTGAGCATTACCGCTTGCAGGATAGGCTGGTAGTCACTTGGAATCTGCCTGATGCTGATTTGATTTATGATATGAGTATCCCCTCTTTTAGTATTCAGCAGGTATTAGAAAAAACGATATTATATGTTGCAGGACTAAGCACAGACGTGGTATTTATAACCATAACTGTACAATGGCAGAATAATACAGTCTATGTTATCGTGACCTCGAATATTCCAGAGGGTAGTGATATCAATAAATACGACTTAAACCGATATCTTGATTTTAGTGTGCAGGAGAATTACCTGCGTAAGAATTTTGGTGACAGTGCAAAAATAATCATGTCAGCAGAGAATAAACAGATTATCACTCGAATCGATTATCCTTTACATGATGCTCAGTTTTAAAATCAGTTAGGGTAGAAAGTAAGTAGAATAATGTGAATGTGAGAGTGATGGATAATTATTAGAGTCATTGAAGAGATAGCGGCAACAAGGAAGAGAGTCACACGCTTTAAACAGTCTTAGGATAAGTGAATGAAAATAGTCGTTTGTGATGACGAGAATTTAGCCAGAGCACTTTTGGTACGGATTATCGAGCAGTCAGGGCATACTGTGGTGGCACAAGCAAAGTCAGGGCGCGAAGCTTTAAAGGCGGTTGCAGAATATCACCCCGATGTTTTGTTACTCGACATACGTATGCCTGAGATGGACGGTATTGAGTGCGCTACTGAGCTAAATAAAATGGCGCACCCGCCAGCGATTATTTTTGTGACTGCTTTTGATGAGTACGCCATTACTGCGTTTCAGACCAATGCAATTGCGTATTTGCTCAAACCGGCTAAAAAACAAGATTTGCTTAATGCATTGGATCAAGCCAGTCATTTGAATGCGGCTCAAATGAATGAGCTTGCCAAGTTAAATAATAATATTGAAGAGACGACAGAGCGCAATTCTATTTCTGCACGTACTCATAAAGGCATTGAAATTATCCAATTAGAAGATATCTATTATTTTACTGCCGATCAAAAGTACGTCAAAGTACGTCATAAAAAAGGCGTGGTTTTGATTGATGACACTCTAAAAGAGATTGAGCAGGAATTTGATGGCAAATTATTCCGAATTCACCGTAACGCACTGATTAATGTAGATTATTTGAAGTATTTAGAGATGGTAGATGCCGGTCAGTATCAGGTAGGCTTTCAGGAGATAGAGGATACATTGGCTGTCAGTCGCCGTCATGTTCCTACACTACGCGAGCGTATGAAGAATAACTAAATACGCCTGTTTTTTAAAGTATTGCCAACATAACCACACTGCAACACCCCTGTGTTTATGATTAAATAGGGGTGTTTTTTAACGTATTTTAATACACCACACATTGACCACATTGATAAAAAGATATTTATGACCACATCAGCGAATAACACAACCGTAGACATTGCATTAGATACTTTGAATATTGCCACGCGCAAAAGCCCATTGGCAATGTGGCAAGCTGAGCATATTAAGCAGCGATTAGAGTCTTTATATCCCAATTTAACGGTGAACTTAGTGACCATGGTAACTAAGGGCGACAAGATTTTGGATACACCTTTGGCCAAAATTGGCGGTAAAGGGCTGTTCGTCAAAGAGCTTGAGCAAGCACTTTATGACAAACGCGCAGATATTGCGGTTCACTCGCTAAAAGATGTGCCGATGGAATTGCCTGAGGGGCTCATATTAGGGACCTACTGCAAACGTGAAACCCCAACCGATGCCTTTGTGTCTAATAACTACAGCAAATTAGATGACCTACCTCAAGGTGCGGTCGTGGGTACTGCCAGTTTACGCCGTCAATGTCAGATCAAAGCTTATCGCCCTGATTTGGTTATTAAGTCGTTACGCGGTAATGTGCAGACCCGTTTGGGTAAACTAGACGCTGGCGAGTATGATGCGATTATTTTAGCGACCAGTGGTCTGAAACGAGTTGAGCTAAGCGACCGTATCCGTGAAGAAATTGATATTGACATCAGCCTGCCAGCAGTAGGGCAAGGGGCACTTGCTATCGAATGTCGTAGTGATGATGAGGCAGTGCTCAATTTGCTTAAGCCATTAAATGATGGTCAGGCGCGTATCCGTCTTATCGCAGAGCGCGCTTTAAATCGCCGTTTAGAAGGTGGTTGTCAGGTACCGATTGCAGCGTTTGCAGTTATTGAAAAAGAGGAAGCCAATTCGCATAACAAAACCTTATGGCTGCGTGGCCGTGTCGGCTCAGAAGATGGAACGACATTGCTAAAAGCGGATAAGCGTATCGCAATGACAGGCAACCAAGCAGACCGTGAAGCACAAGCCGAGCAATTGGGTATTGATGTTGCCGAACAGCTACTAAGTTCAGGTGCAGACAGTATCCTAGCGGCCATATATTCTGATAATAAGAGTTAATAACTTTCTATTTATTTTATAAGCTCTCTTATTAACCTAAACCCTGACGCGCGTAACGATTGTCATGATATTTATTAATACTCGTCCTGCTAACCGTGCCAAACTGTTAAGCAATGCTTTGCAGGATAGAGGGTTGACGGTGCTAGAGCTGCCGCTACTGACATTAACGCCCATCAATATCAGTGAGTGCGAGTGTCAGTATCAACAAGACTTTTATCAGAAGCCTAACGCCTACCATGCATTAGTAGTGGTGAGTCCTACCGCAGCACGCATGGGTTTGGCAGCTTGTCCCGATGGATTTGTGCCAAGCTGCGCGGTTATTGCCGTGGGTCATACCACCGCTGAAGTACTGCGGCAGGCCGGTTGGCCGGTGCAATGCCCAGATGAATACAGTAATGAGGGCATGATGCGAATGGCGGAGCTGTCTTCTTTACAAGCCGGAGATAAGGTGCTGATTTGGCGAGGACGTGGCGGTAGACGGCTACTCGTTAATCATTTACAAGATAAAGAGATAGTGGTCGATGCCATTGCTTGGTATCAGCGTCATATCCCCGTCGATGCCGAGCAAAATTTTAAGGCCATGCAGCAACAGTTAGATAGTCTAAAGCAAGCGGATATTGATACTAATAAAGAGCCTAAAGATAGCCAATTATCACATCAAAAGCCGATTGCACTGGTCAGCAGTGGTGAGGCATTTACCAATTGGCGTTTATTGCTAGACAGTAAAGACGCAACACTGAAATTGATAGACTTCAGCTATCTAACCTTTGGAAAGCGCCTGACTCAGACCTTGCAAGATCTGCAGTTGTCTTGTGCGCGTATTGAACACTTGGATGTGAATGAGGTTTGGCGTGGTATTGAGCGTTTAAGTCGATATCCTGAATAATAATTAATAAGAGATAAACTATGAGCAGCAGTCAGCAGACTATTAAAGTATCAGAAACATTTGAGAAGCCCGAAGCTTTAACTAAATTTGCTAGTGTCTACGCGCAGCCTGTCGTTTGGAACGATATGGATGCCTTTAATCATGTTAATAATGTGGTCTATTATCGTTATGCAGAGTCAGCGCGGATTAATTATCTGTCTGATGTTAATTGTTTTAATGATGAAGTGACCACAGTGTTGGCAGAGTCTAGCTGCCAATATTTGAAGCCGGTGGTTTATCCAGATACACTATTGATTGGCGTACGCACAAAAAAACTGGGCAATACCAGCATCGTGATGGAGTATTGCTATTTTAGTACCGCGCAGCAAGCTGTGGTGGCAACCGGTAGCTCCGCCTTAGTCAGACTCAATAAAGAGGGCAATGCTAAAGTCGCTTGGACAGACACAGAGCGCAGCATCATCTTATCGTTTGAGCTGCGTGTCGGTCATACCCCGCAAACTTAATGTTCTCCTTATTATTCAAAAAGGCCCCTGCTGCCGGTGAATTAACGCCTTTATTACCGAGTCTTGATAGCACGCTGTATCCATTGTTATGGCAGGGTCACCATTATGATTCTGCTTACGAGTTGCTGTTATCGGTTATTCAACAGGGTTATCAAGAGGATGCCGAGCTGCAAAAGCAGTTTAGTCAGTTGCTGCAACAAGAGCCGATGTATCAAGATTGGATTAACTTTACGGTCTTTGGTGGCTATGTTCAGCGCAGTTTTAGAGCGTTTTATAGTCAAAACGAAGATATCTTTAACGCCGATATGCCTGACTTATTAAGGCACGAGCTGATGCGGCATACTCAGCGCCTGCCAGCCGGTCAAGTTGTATTGGTTGGCGGAAAACTTCCAAGTATCGTTAGGCAAGAGAAGTTATTAATTAGCACTCTCAATCCGTTTAAGGCATTGAATGATGCTGTGCGCCATTCTCATATTAATAATAATCAGCGAAAGCCTTCTACGTCTAAATCAACTGTTAATACAAATCCTGTGATTGTTTTAAATATCATTACCGCAGCCTCAGAATACGTCAAAGCCTTTGCAGTAAAGCACAATAAGCGTACCAGTGATGGTCTGCGTAATGAAGTGATGATTCTAGATTTCAATCAGTTAATTCTGACCAAAGAAGAGTCACATACAAATAAAAATAATGCCCAACTTGATAGTCAATATCTGATTAGGCATTATACGATGCGTTAAAGCGAATAGAGCGAACCTAGAGTTTAGGTTTGCTTTTATTTAGTACCAAAGATTTTGTCACCAGCATCGCCAAGACCGGGGATAATATAGCCATCGTCATTTAGATGACTGTCCAACGAGGCGGTATAAATCTTAACATCTGGATGATGCTCATTAATCAAACGCACGCCCTCAGGTGCAGCAACCAAGACTAGCGCTTTAATTGAACAGCAGCCTTTCTTCTTTAGCATCTCAATGGTTGCTAACATTGAGCCGCCAGTCGCTAACATAGGGTCAATGATTAGAGCAGGGCGCTTATCAACATCAGCAACCAACTTTTCGAAAAAAGGTACGGGCTGTAGCGTCTCTTCATCACGCTGTAAGCCAACCATTGAGATTTTAGCAGTTGGAATCAAATCTAAAACCCCATCTAACATACCCAATCCAGCGCGTAGAATAGGTACGACGGTCACCGTTTTACCTATAATCTGCTCACCTTTAATTTCACTACCATCCCAGCCTTCCATCGGAAACTCTTCAATTTCAAAGTCACGACACGCCTCATAAGCCATTAATCGAGCAAGCTCACTGGTCAAAGTACGAAATTTATAAGTACTGCATTTTTGTCGTATTAAGCTTAGCTTATGACGGACTAGGGGATGGTCGATGATTTCTATGTTCAGATTGTTCATAAAACCTCTGTTAAGCGTCTGGGGGATGCGGGCGAATAGAATGAAGTTACAGTATTATAAAGAGATATTTGCTGACCCTGATGTTATTTTGAATAGCGCTTGAGTCTATCTATAGTGTACATAAAATAGCGCAATAAAATAGGGTGTATCAACGAATACGCCCTAATATATGTGCCAAAAAATTACCAAAACAATTATACCAATAAAACAAAAGCAACTGACAAACCTGCCAGTTTAGATAGGCTAGATATCATATGAATAGTTTTAATCTTATATAAAGCTATACCCGCTAATAATAATGAGGAGAATGAATCATTAATAACGATAACACTAATAGCAACTTACCTGTAGAAAGTCACCCTTTCGAGCCGGTGCTACCTGAAAATGCGACTGTCATGATGATGGGAACCCTGCCGCCCACGCCAGATAAATGGGGGATGTCTTTTCATTACCCGAACTTTAATAATGATATGTGGCGTATTTATGGGCGTGTATTCTTTAATAATGCCGATTATTTCCGTAATGGAACAGAAAAAGGTTTTGACCCTGAGCGTATCAATGCTTTTTTATATGATCGAGGTATCGCCTCTTGCCCGACGGTTAAAAAGGCCATACGAGAGCAGGGTAATGCTGCGGATCGCTTTTTGACTATTGTCGAAACGGTAGATTTACATGAGATATTGTCGCAGCTGCCACAGCTTAAGACCATTTTTACCACCGGTGGTAAAGCGACTGAGATATTGATGCAATTGTTAGAAGAAGAGCAAGGCGCGCCCATTCCTAAATCAAAAATGCCCAAGACCAATCAGCAGATAGATTACCTTTATGCAGGCCGAGACTTAACCTTATATCGACTACCCTCTACGTCTCGAGCTTATCCTTTGTCATTAGATAAGAAAGTGGCCGCTTATCGAGACTTCTTTGAGCAGGTAGGGAAAGTCTAGTTCTCTTCAAATTGGGTTAGAGATTATCTGGCTATTATTCCGATTTTCCAGCGTATTTATTCTTAATCCTATCAGACTGTCAATACGGCCTTAACCTTGTGCTATATATTAGTGAAAAGGCTAAGGTCGTTGATGCTATTTTTATATTTTTCTAGTTTAATTTGCACTATTGACCTAGATTTAATACATCTATCTGTCACATAGATAAGCTATATCTATTATATAAAGTTACAGTTTATGCATTTGGTTACACAGCTAGTCTTTCATTTACAGATAGGTCAAAGGATAGGACAAAAAAAGCACATAATCCACTCGTCTATTAGTGGTCTAATGGGGTTACTGCTTTGATTTAGTTAATAAAAATTTTAACAGTGTATTTAATAAGAAAGCTGATAAGACGTATGCTTTCTGCTTTAATTATTTCTAATTAATCCTATTTGAGGTGTTGCCATTAATATAAGCTTTCAACTGATGACTCGTGCTGAGCCACCTGCTGTCGTGCAGCAAACGATTGAGGCATTGTTGGTGGTTAAATCTCATGCTGATGAGATACTCATTATCGATAATAACCATACCAATGAAGCTCTTTATAAGCCTTTAGAGCAGTACTGTAATAGTTTGCCTAAGTCACTAAAAGTACGCTTTCATCATATTGATGACGTTGTAGGCTATAAGGCTGGCGCCTTAAATCTAGCATTGCAGATGATGGATAAGGCGTGTGATTACATTGTTGTCGTTGACAGTGATTATCAGCTTCTTCCTTGGGCACGTGAGAGAATTAAGCAAGCAGTTAAGCGCTTTCCTGATCATGCGCTGCTACAGTTTCCTCAATATTATCGGGATAGAGGTAGAGCGGATATACATGCCGAGCTCAATCATTATTTTAGCTATCATTTAAATAAACCCAATAATCGGCAGCGGGCATTATCGACGGGTACCTGTGCCGTTATTAAAAAAGATGCGTTAGTAAGAGTGGGAGGGTGGTGTAGTGACTCGATAACAGAAGATGCGCAGATGGGTGTGTTACTGCATCTTAATGGGGAACGCACTCAGTATGTTAATGAGGTGATTGCTACAGGCATGTTGCCTCTGAATATAGTTGATCTCATAGCACAGCGCCGACGCTGGGTATATGGCAACGTGCAAGTGCTACGAAATTACGGCAAGATTCTACGCAGATCTAAGCAATTAGGGCTATCGAATATCGCAGAGACAGACAATAAAATGGAGCTTGAGGCTAATTCATCTAATAAGATACAGGATAAGCACCCTGTAAATAAGCGTCTTCCCTTTAGATTCTCGCAGGCTCTTGACTTTAAGAGTGTTCGTTATCTTCGGGCACATGTCTCTCAATTGAATGCTTGGATAAATTTAACAGGCGTCTTTATACTGCTGCAAGCATTGGGTATTAGCGGTCTGATTGTTAATAACTACGTTGACCAAGAGTCTTTATTATCTATCTCATTAACAGCGCTGCAATTTAGTTTTGCAGGATACGCTGTTTTTATTAGTCGTAGATTATGGGCGTATTTAAGTGACT
The DNA here is from genome assembly GCF_057396245.1 of Psychrobacter sp. CX16. NCBI lineage: Bacteria > Pseudomonadati > Pseudomonadota > Gammaproteobacteria > Moraxellales > Moraxellaceae > Psychrobacter > Psychrobacter sp. CX16. The sequence continues at coordinate 7,196 of NZ_JBXYJF010000025.1, read as the reverse complement.
CAAAACCGCTAACCGTGCCAGATCCAATTCAGACAGATATTTCAGCATCTTCTTCTATTAAGACTAATCCCTTTAAATCTTTGATGACTAAGCTAAGAGGAACAAAGGCTGATAGAAAAACCCTTACTTATAAAACCTCTATTATTCATAGATTACGTGCTTGGGTTGTGCACCTAAATTTTTGGGAAATTGGCGCCTTGTCATGGCTTCCTGTGTTGTGGGGACAGCAAAAGCCGTTTATATGTACGCCAAAGGTCAATACCCATCCACAAAAAACATTGAAAAATCAGTGGCAAGCAGCAAGAGTGCTTCCTAAGCTTTTAACCGGCCTCAATATTGGGACAGTTGTCATGGTATGGCCGCATTCAAAAGCGTTGACGGTCTGTGCTTTATCAATAATAGGCTTAAAATTAGCCGCAGCTGCGGTGCTTATGTCTAATTATTCAGAGTCAAATGTTGGCTTCAGTCAACCTGCTAGTAACAGTCTAGAGAGGTTAAATAGCACAGAGTTCAGTGCCGATGTATTTAAAAGTATTGCCTAGCTTGAAAATATTTAACTGCTTTATATAACGTAAAAAGTCTCGAAATAACAATAATAAATCGTTTATAACGAATACAAATTAAGGACGCTCTATGTTTACAGAGGGAGTGAACCGGCCTCTTAAAATTGCCATTATCGCGCATTCTTTATATCCCATCGCTGAGCCTTATGCTGGCGGGTTGGAGTTGATTACTCATTTACTGTGTGATGAGCTGGTTAAGCGTGGGCATGAGGTAACCCTTTATGCGCACAAAGATAGTCAAACAGGTGCAATATTAAGACCACTGATGACACGTGAGGCATTCGATGAGCAAATATACCCCAATGAACACACTTCACTGGGTATGACGCGTGATGAGCTGTACCAGTATCACTTATACCAAGATGCCATGCGAGAGATTATTGAAGCGACCAATCGAGGTCAATTTGATATGGTCCACAACCACAGCTTACATTATGTACCGATGCTGGTTGGTCAAGCGCTTGGACCAAGATTGATAACCACCTTTCACACGCCTATTTTTCCACAGCTACGTTTGGCGTTACTGACGCTAAGTAAAGGTACAGACACCCAGTTCACGAGTGTCAGCAATTTTCAACAACACCTATTTGAGGAATTTGTTGCCTCTACCGTTGTCTATAATGGTGTCGATGTTCAATCATTTGTGTGCAATATCGATGAGGTTGAGGAAGAGTCTTATTTTTGGTTTGGCAGGATTTGTCCAGAAAAAGGCACCCACCTTGCGATGCAGTATTGCCTAAAAGCCAATAAAAAACTAACCATTGCAGGGCCCAAAAGCAATCTTGACTACTTTAATGAAAAAGTAGCTCCGATTTTAAAACAAGATAAGCCAGAAAATGGGGGTCAAGGCTTGTTTAATTATGTTGGGCATCTGACTAAGAATGAAATAAACGGCTATCTAACGCAGTCGACAGCCATGCTGTTTACCAGTACATGGGATGAACCTTATGGACTAACTCTGGCTGAAAGTCTGGCGGCCGGATGCCCTGTTATTGGTTTCGATGCTGGTGCCAGTAAGGATATTATTACAGCAGACAGCGGTATTATTGTACCGAAGCATAACGAGCAGAAATTTATCGCCGCTTTCAGTGATATTAAGAATATCTCACGACAAGCGTGCCGTGCTCGAGCAGAGGCGTTTTGCTCTGTACAGGCGATGGTAGATGGATACTTATCTTGTTATTTTAAGACGATTAATAACCTAGCAGAGAAAGGTTGTGATGGTGTATCAGCACAGCTAGCTGCTGGTTATCAATCTATAGATGAGACGTATAATCTATGAATATCGGGTATTATGCGCACCATCATGGTACAGGGCACTGCCGTCAAGCAGATAAATTAGCGGCTCAATTGCAGTTACTCGATAAGGCCTCATCAGACAATTTGACGGTATTTACCAGTTTGCCTGAAGATGATTATATCTTTCGACATGTAGACCTCAGAAATATCATACGCCTACCAGATGAACATGAAATGAATTCAGATGTTTTGCCGGGTAGAGCAGGTGTTTATTGGCAGCCTGATTGCTTGCACTACTCACCGGTTGGGAATAATAATATTCGGCAGCGCAGTCACATCTTACTGTCAGAAGTACAAAGCCGCAAAATCGACTTGATGATTGTTGATTTAAGTGTTGAAGTCGCTTTGTTATGCCGAACTGCCAGCATCCCTTATTTATATGTACGCCTGCCAGGTGAGCGCAATGATTCACCGCATCTAAATGCGTTTGCTGGTGCTATTGGATTGTTAGCGCCGTATCCAAAAGCAGTAGAATCTGCCAGTGTGCCGCAGTGGGTACGTGACAAAACCTTATATTTGGGTTTTGCAAATCAATCCCTTTCTAAGCAAAATCTTTCAAAAGAACAGTTTAAGGCAATGGTCGCTGATTTAGCCAATCAGCAAGAGAACCTGCTCGATCCAAGACGGCCGTCTACTATAGTAACGGTTATAAAAGGGTTCGGTGGGCATGAAACAGTGGATACTTTATTGCCCACGCTAAGAGAGTTACTACCTGATGCTTATATTATTTCGCTTGGTCCTATCACTACCGAAGCAAAATCGTCTGTTGATTTAGCGGCCCAAGTAGACAGTGTCACTCCTTTTTTACAGTATAGCGATTTATTGATGATGGCCTGTGGCCTCAATGCCGTGGGGGAGGTTTGCCAATACGATACGCCTTTGGTTGTTATTCCGGATGAACGTCCACATGATGAACAGCAGCAAATGGCGCAAGCACTCATCTCGTGTGGTCGAGCCATTGCATTCGAGCAGTTAGTTGATAGCAATATGGCAACCATTCCGAATACCAATCGCTCATTGCGGGACATGCTTTCTCAATCTGCGACAGCTGACTTTAGTCAAAGCCTCGTTAAACACAAAAGTGTTAAACACTGGTTTTATAAGTGGTTACTGCCGCAACTTAGTATCCAGCCCAAGCGTCAGAATTGAGTTTGGACTTTAAAAGCCAAGTCTAATCTCTAAGCAGCACCATCAAAATCAAGGAATATCCACAGTCATGCCTCTTGTCTCCCACGCTCGATCTGCAGATAACAATTCAGACAATATCTTACCTGTCAGTGTGATTACGACCTGCTATGGGCGTAATAATCATTTATATAATTTGCTGGCAAGCTTGCAATCAGGGGCTATGCAGCCTGCTGAGGTAATTATTGTTAATGATGATGCGGATAAAAATAGACTGAATACTTTTGATTTAAATATCATTCAAGTTCCTACCACAGCCAGTCAGACCATAGAAGACGACTCTGAAAACAAACTGTCAGCAGGGTTTGATATTGGTCGTAATCGTAATTTAGGTGCGAGGCGGGCAAGCTATGATATTCTTATTTTTTTAGATGTTGATTGTATCGCCTCAGCGGATTTTATTGCAGGAATAACGAACAAAATTAAGCAGTACCCACAAAGCCTAATCATGGGACAACCTCTTTATTTAACGCGTTCTTTGACGGAAGAAGAGACTCAACGATTAAGTTTTTATAGTGAAGCTGAAGATGAGAATAATAAAGAAAGTATATTGTCTACAAAGTGGTTAGATTCTTTGTCAGTGCCAAATCCTTATCGACATAATCTGGTATCAAAGGTATTAATTGAGGCTCAAACATCGAGTGGTTCTACAGACAAATATCTGATAGACAAAGACGATACTAAAATAGAGCAAACTGATGATTATGGCTCGTTTTGGAGTTTGTGTTTCGCAATTTATAAATCACAATTTGAGCATATAGGCGGATTTGATACCAGCTATGTAGGCTACGGTGCTGAGGATACAGATTTTGCCTTTACTGCTCGCAAGCTAGATATAGATTTCTACCTCACCAGTGATGTTGTTTATCATCAACAGCATTCGGTATATCGGCCACCGCTTAACCACTTAAACAGTATCGTTATTAATGCCAATCAGTTTTTTGATAAGTGGCAACATTGGCCGATGTCAGGTTGGCTAACCGAGTTTGTAGATATGGGACTGATTAAATGGGATAATAATCAAGCCAAGCCAATTGAAATATTAAGACAACCTACTTCGCAAGAAGTCGATAAGGCGCACTGTCCTGATGCGCCATTCGTATAAACTAAATATGATATCAATGAGGTTACGACTCAGTTGTTTTAATTCTTGTGACGTTATCAGGTAGATTAGACATTTCCTGTCTTTCAAAATCCCAGTTATGTCCATGCCAAAAATATTCTGTGCTCTTATTATGATTAAAGCCAAGTAACACAATCTCTAGTGGGTGTTGATACAGGTCTTTTAAATAAGCTTGCACTGCGAGCATTAATCGATACATTAAAAAACCTGATGAGGGGGCTGATGAATGAATGTTTTCATAAACAGGATAATCAGCGACCACTGGGTGCATATCGTTTAAGATTCTAGTGTAGTAGTCATCGCTTATTGCCTGACGTAACAAATTGCTAATTACGAGCGTCACACTGCCATCAATAGGATCGTCATCAGGATTAGGGTCATCTTCTACAGTAGGAAAGTGATAGCCCTCATTGCCAAAAAGAAAACCAACTTTACCATCTTTCAGTATTTGCTCGATAGCGGGTAGATTGTTGCGACGTGGTGGTAAGCCGAAATGTAGAAGACTGTCACCTATTTGCCTAAAAAATAATAATTTAAGCAATGGTTGAGCCAATGGGCTGCTCGTGAAGTAATCGGCTTGAATAAAATGATTGAACAACACCAGAATATCGTCTTGTTGTAAGGTGCTATCCAAAATTTCTGTGCTAATAGCAGGATTGTTGGCGATAAGAACGACTCTTTGGCTATCTAATAAGTGTTCAATGAAAAAACGGGGTAGGGTTAGATAAGCCTCTTGAAGGATATCCTTTTCAAAAAGGTCAGTCTGGTTAAGTATTTGAGAGTTAGAAGGTAACTCTGATTTAAGTTCTGTCTTATAGGTCATAAACGAAGCACTTTTATAGTGATATGGTGTCTGTATTATAAAGTTTAGTAGAGCAGAGGTAATTAACTAATATAAGGTTTGATGTAAACAAGAATTCAGTTATCAATCAAAAAAGACTTTAATCTTCACTAAAAATAAATACTTTTAAATCAAGGGTTGACACTAGAATTAAACCCTCTATAATACGCCCTCACTAAGACGGACAACAGCGAATTAATCGAGAGATTAGAAGCGAGTTCACTTAGAAAGAATTAAAATTAAGTGTTGACAACGATATCGAAATCTATATAATTGTCAGCCTGCTAAGCAACAACGTTATTAATAATAACTGAGTGTAGCAAAAGATTTAACTTAGGCTTGGACGACAAGCTAAGAAACTATTTAAAAGCTAAAATCAAAGAACAACTTGTGTGGATTTTTGCTGATTTAGGATGCTAAAAATTAAAGTTGGGGCTATCTCTTATCGGGGTAGTGACTAACTATAAAAATTATCATTCTTTAATTAGTAAAGAAACTCGAAGTTAATTCATTATATGAACATACGGAAAGCAAATTTGCTAGTAATAGGATGAGCCAAGTTTAGAAGTCTCTTTAAAGGACTTCATAGCAAGATTAAACTGAAGAGTTTGATCATGGCTCAGATTGAACGCTGGCGGCAGGCTTAACACATGCAAGTCGAGCGGAAACGATGATAGCTTGCTATCAGGCGTCGAGCGGCGGACGGGTGAGTAATACTTAGGAATCTGCCCAGTAGTGGGGGATAGCACGGGGAAACTCGTATTAATACCGCATACACCCTACGGGGAAAAGGGGGCGCTTGCGCTCTCGCTATTGGATGAGCCTAAGTCGGATTAGCTAGTTGGTGGGGTAAAGGCCTACCAAGGCGACGATCTGTAGCTGGTCTGAGAGGATGATCAGCCACACCGGAACTGAGACACGGTCCGGACTCCTACGGGAGGCAGCAGTGGGGAATATTGGACAATGGGGGCAACCCTGATCCAGCCATGCCGCGTGTGTGAAGAAGGCCTTTTGGTTGTAAAGCACTTTAAGCAGTGAAGAAGACCTTATGGTTAATACCCATAAGCGATGACATTAGCTGCAGAATAAGCACCGGCTAACTCTGTGCCAGCAGCCGCGGTAATACAGAGGGTGCAAGCGTTAATCGGAATTACTGGGCGTAAAGCGAGCGTAGGTGGCTTATTAAGTCAGATGTGAAATCCCCGGGCTTAACCTGGGAACTGCATCTGATACTGGTGAGCTAGAGTAGGTGAGAGGGAGGTAGAATTTCAGGTGTAGCGGTGAAATGCGTAGAGATCTGAAGGAATACCGATGGCGAAGGCAGCCTCCTGGCATCATACTGACACTGAGGTTCGAAAGCGTGGGTAGCAAACAGGATTAGATACCCTGGTAGTCCACGCCGTAAACGATGTCTACTAGTCGTTGGGGGACTTGATCCCTTAGTGACGCAGCTAACGCAATAAGTAGACCGCCTGGGGAGTACGGCCGCAAGGTTAAAACTCAAATGAATTGACGGGGGCCCGCACAAGCGGTGGAGCATGTGGTTTAATTCGATGCAACGCGAAGAACCTTACCTGGTCTTGACATATCTAGAATCCTGCAGAGATGCGGGAGTGCCTTCGGGAATTAGAATACAGGTGCTGCATGGCTGTCGTCAGCTCGTGTCGTGAGATGTTGGGTTAAGTCCCGCAACGAGCGCAACCCTTTTCCTTAGTTACCAGCGGTTCGGCCGGGGACTCTAAGGATACTGCCAGTGACAAACTGGAGGAAGGCGGGGACGACGTCAAGTCATCATGGCCCTTACGACCAGGGCTACACACGTGCTACAATGGTAGGTACAGAGGGCTGCTACACAGCGATGTGATGCGAATCTCAAAAAGCCTATCGTAGTCCAGATTGGAGTCTGCAACTCGACTCCATGAAGTCGGAATCGCTAGTAATCGCGGATCAGAATGCCGCGGTGAATACGTTCCCGGGCCTTGTACACACCGCCCGTCACACCATGGGAGTTGATTGCACCAGAAGTGGGTAGCCTAACCTTTTAGGATGGCGCTCACCACGGTGTGGTTGATGACTGGGGTGAAGTCGTAACAAGGTAGCCGTAGGGGAACCTGCGGCTGGATCACCTCCTTATTGACGCATCCGGTCAGCAAGAATTCACAACAAGTTGTTCTTTGGTTTTAGT
>NZ_JBXYJF010000024.1:0-53138 GCF_057396245.1 Psychrobacter sp. CX16 | reverse complement strand
TTTTTTCATCAGCCAGTTGTCGCTCAAGTCTTTTTATGATTTGGGCTGGGGTTTCTTTGTGTGGCATTCTTAGGCTCTTTGGCGGTGTATTCCAGTCTAATGTACCATGTTTCCTAAGCCAAGTTAGGACGGTACTACGTCCTTGTATGCCATAGTGCTTTTGGGCTTGTTTGTAGGTCATGTCGCCTTTTTCTACTTGCCCTACCACAGCTAATTTAAAGCCGAGTGTGTAATCTTTCTGTGTTCGTTTAATCCTTGATCTTTCTGCTTTGTCCATTTATAAGCTTCCTTTTCGTAAACTTATTTTAGGACGGGACATACTCATTAAAAAAGCCAAGCTATTAACTAGCTTGGCTTTTATTCAGTACTATTGACAACAAATTTTACTCAAAAATCATGAGTATTAACGGTTTTGTTGACGCTTTAGATAGTCCTGAATGCTGTTGGTCTTAGTCGTTGTCGGCTGAGACGGTGCAGCACTTGGCTGTGGATTACTACTGGTGTAGCTTTGGCCCTGTGCCTTTTGCTGACTGTTAAATGCGCTTGTATGCGTTTTAGGATCAACCGCATGGTTACTGTTAACTGAAGGCATAGGCTGCGGCTTTGGCTGATCTTTGGTTTCATCTAAAGTAAGACCCGTTGCAATAACTGTTACATGCAAATCTTCACCTAACTTCTCATCGATGACAGTACCGATAAAGATATTAGCCTCTTCGATATCTGTGATATCGTTAACCACTTCTGTGATTTCGTTTAACTCATCAAGCGTTACTGACTCAGAAGATACCACGTTGACAATCAGACCTTTGGCGTTTTCAAGCAATAAGTTGTCTAGTAGTGGTGAACGAATCGCCTTTTCAGTGGCTTGACGAGCACGATCTTCACCGCTTGCACGTCCGATACCCATCATCGCATGACCTTTAGCCGTCATTGCCGTGCGTATATCGTTAAAGTCAATGTTAATCACACCTTCGCTTGAGATAGTCTGAGCAATACCTTGTACCGCATGCATCAATACATCATCTGCTTTTTTGAAAGCATCTTGCATTGAGATGTTGCCGTACACTTTTAACAGCTTATCGTTTGGAATAGTGATGATAGAGTCAACGAAGTTAGACAACTGATCAATACCGGCTTTGGCTGCTTTAATACGCTTGCCACCTTCGAATTTAAATGGTGTGGTAACAACACCAACTGTCAAGATTTCCATCTCTTTTGCGATACGTGCCACAACAGGTGCTGCACCGGTACCGGTACCGCCGCCCATGCCAGCAGTGATGAACACCATGTCTGAATCTTCAAGAAGCTTACGGATAGACTCCTCTTCTTGCTCGGCAGCTTCACGGCCAACTTCTGGGTTAGCACCCGCACCAAGACCACGGTTTGTATTGGCACCCAACTGCAATTTATGCTCAGCAGTTAGTCTATCTAAGGCTTGCTTGTCTGTATTTGCACAAACAAAAGTCACGCCTTTAACGCCTTGCTGAACCATATGCTCAACCGCGTTACCGCCGCCACCGCCCACACCGAAAACAGTGAAATGGGCTTGACCGTTATTTAAATCTTGGCTATTAACCGCCATCGTGTATTTAGACATTATCACTCCTTGTGGTCACCTCACCAATTTACCAATAATTTATTCACTTAGTAACTAAGCTATAAGGTAGGTGGTGACTGTGAAATATGAAAATTGGGTTATATAATATTTTTAAGAAAATTGTTCAGACTGTGCTTAAACTTGGCAATTTTACTGACCTTAAGCGCATCCGGCGAGCTTTTCTCACTGTGCTTAAATTGATCACTTTGACTGTATAATAAAGCACCAAATGCCGTTTGCAACTCACGCTGAGTCACTCGGCGATTTAGCTCTTTAAACTTCTCATCATCATCAAAGCAGTCATAGGCAGAGATGGCCTCATGCTGCGTAGTGCTCATTACCGGCATGCCAAGTAGGCGTTTTGAGAAACGTACCATATCTTTTACTTGACTACCACCGCCCGTCAATACGACACCTCGCTGTATATAATCCATAAGACCCGCGTCAGACAGCTCTTGAAACAACACTCGATAAAGCTCAATATAACGAGCTTCAATAATTTGTGCCAACTGCAAGATACTAATCGGCTTATCTTCTGCTTTACCAATACGCTGGAATGTCTCAAAACGGCTAGGATCAACACTGCGTGTATCAACCGTACCTTTTTGGATTTTTAATCGTTCCGCTTCCATCATTGTCAGTCCCAGCTCCGCTGAGATATCCATGGTGACTTTGGCACCGCCGTCAGGAATACAGTGGGTAAAAATTAACTTATTTTCGCGGTAGATACAAACGCTCGTGGTGCTCGCGCCAATATCAATCAAGCAAACGCCTTGCTCACGCTCTTCAGGAAGCAAACTATACTCTGCACTCGATACCGCATCAAATAACATATGATCGATACTAACGTCACATGCCTGTATCAGCTTCTGAATATTTTGTCTGCTTGCCACCGGCATCATCATTAAATGATACATAACCGTTAATTTATTGGCGTGCATACCAATGGCATCATCAACCATCTGATCTTTATCATCTATAAAGATACCTTGTTGGCAATGATGCATTAAGTAATGGGTATTAGGCTGTGAATTGGTCTTGGCAATAGTAAGTGCATTGACAATATGCTGGGTCTCGACCGTACCCTCTGTTAAGTCAACCGTACCAAAGCCATTGGTACTGGTAAGCTCTGGTGTCGATAAAGTTAGCCAAACACTATGGATACGGCAATTTGCCATCTCCTCAGCTTGGTTAATCGCTTCACGAATAAGGCTTTTTAGACGATCAAAGTTTCTGATTTGACCCTGCTGAAAATCCTCTGTCTTAACCTCACCCACGCCTTTAATACGAATATCGTTTACAGCAACAATATCGCCAACGACTACATACACTGCAGTGGCGCTTAAATGAATGACGGCTAAGAGATTTTCAGATTTACTCATAAAGTTTAGAACATATATGTGTACTGTAGTGGACAAGGGGCATAATGAGCGTGCTTTTTGTCTTCATTCAAACAGTAAGGTTAGAATAGGGTCTATTAATAAGATGCTGCCATTTACGGGTACTAATTCATTCAAATACGTCAATGATGATATCTATATAACTACGTCTAGATACTCCCATTAAATCATGTTTATTTTTTTGTCTTTGCAATGCTAACGCTTAGTCCATCTCATTGTGATCAGCATTAACATCAATATTGCTACTAATACTATCAGTATCGTCTTGATTAATCTCAGAAACAGACATTAACTCAACCGGAGCAACCGGCTCATCTTTCCAAGCAATAACAAAACCATTTTTATATCTTAAATCTAACGAGGCAATATTCTCTCGTTTGTCAGCAAGTTGATTTTGCAATAATTGACTGACATTCATCAGCTTTTGCGAGGTATGTTCGTTGTCGACGATAATACGCATACCATTATTAAAGCGAATAACCCACGTCATGCGTGGGGTCAAAATCATATCTTCAACCTGCATATCAAGCGGGCCAAACCACTGACTTACTTGCTGCATCTGCTGCATAATCAAGTTAGATTGATCAGCATCGCCTTGTAGCATGATGAGATTGTCTTGCTGCAGGTCCGCTTCATTCACGGGCTGAAAGACTTGACCTTGCGCATCAATCAGATGCTCACTACCAAACTTCGCAATAGGCGCTCGAGGCAGTGCAGTAATTACAATCCCCTCACCCCATTTACGCTCAATATCAACTTGACTGACCCAGTCTTGAGCCATTACCTCATCTTTGAGCTGTGGCAGTTTAGCGGTAAAGAAGCTACCGGCTTCTTTTTTATCCATCGCCTCGCTTAATACACGATACTCTGCCGGATTTAGACTAGTGGGATTAACCACAATATCGGCCGGCTGCGAATTATAAATTTGACTCGATACCAAGAAGAATATTGCTATAAATAACAATATTCCGATAGCCATCCACGATTTTGCGGATAATAATTTACTTGGATTCAGCGAAACTTTATTCACAGAGGCAGCCATCGTGTCCACTTAGTCTATATCTCTTATAATTGTAACGCATTTGCTATAGTAGCGATAGCGCCTAGGCTTAATGAGCATGTATCAATTTATGACAATATATTACATAAGTATTAAACACTGAAAATTTAAATAGCTTATGACGCTTAAGTAATAAATTTGTCAGGATGAGCTTAAAGGTAACACTCTTAAGCTCGTCTTGCTACTGTGTTCATTAAATAATCAGAAAATGGGTCTAATCTCTACAGCGTTTGCGCTAGGATATGCCAACATAATTGCTCAAAATTCATACCGCGTGCCTTAGCAGCCATAGGTACTAGGCTATGACTGGTCATACCTGGTACCGTATTAATCTCAAGCAGCCAGAAGTTACCTTCTTCGTCCTGCATGGCATCGATACGCCCCCACCCTTTTGCATCTACAGCTTTGAATGCAGCCACACTTAACCCTTGAAGATGTGCTTCTTCTTCCTGTGATAGGCCACAAGGAATATGGTACGCCGTGTCATTGCGATTATACTTAGCTTCATAGTCATAGAAGTTAGAGATATCCGCCGGCTCTAGACGAATAACAGGATACGCTTCATCATCGATAATTACGATGGTGAATTCACGACCCGTAATCCACTTTTCTGCCATAACAACATCACCACAGCCTGCCGCCATTTCATAAGCTTTAGGCAGTTCATCTAAACTATTAACCTTACTCATGCCAATACTTGAGCCTTCATGAACCGGTTTAACCATCAGCGGTAAGCCTAATGTATTAACAATTTGCTGCCAATCGGTATCCGCGGTCAAAATAGAGAAAGGTGCCGTTGATAAGCCGCAGCCCTGCCACAATTGTTTGGTACGTACTTTGTCCATACCAATCGCTGAAGCTAAGACGCCAGAACCCGTTTGCGGGATACCGAACCAATCTAGCAGACCTTGCAATTGACCATCCTCACCACCGCGGCCATGCAATACATTAAATACACGGTCATAACCTTTAAGCTCAGTCATGTCCTGATTTTTTGGATCAAAATGTGTGGCATCAACGCCTTGCGACTGTAGTGCTTTTAATACAGCATTACCACTGTCTAAAGAAACATCGCGTTCATTGCTGTTGCCGCCATAAATCACAGCGACTTTGCCAAATACGCTTGGGTCTTGAGTAGCTGCGTTTTTAGTGGCTTGAGAATCAGAAGAATGTGTCATAGTTATTGGCATCTTAACGGTAAATAGGTGGGAATAAAGGGTAATAAAATAAACGTAAGACTTGCGATTTAAGAAGTAAGATACAACTGGTTCGCTGCTAATTCTTGGCTTAGCTGACCCACATTACCCGCACCTTGAGTAATCAGCATGTCACCTGCTCTTAATACGCGCTGCATAACAGGCGCTAGGTCATCTTTGTCAACTAAAACAGGCTCAACTTCGCCGCGCAGACGGATACTGCGCGCCAATGCTCGCGTATCTGCACCAACGATAGGGGCTTCGCCAGCACTGTAAACATCTAATAATAACAGCTCATCAACTTGCGACAATACCTCAACGAAATCATCATAGCAATCACGAGTACGGCTATAACGGTGTGGCTGGAACAGCATCACTAGACGGCGTTCTGGATAACTTTCACGAGCCGCCTTAATTGTTGCAGCTACTTCTACTGGATGATGACCATAATCGTCAATTAGCAGAATATCGCCATCATCTTTAGCAACAAGAGCTTGCTGTTCAAAACGGCGACCAACGCCTGCAAATTTTGCCAAGGCGCGCTTAATGGCTTCATCATCGACGCCCTCATCCGTAGCCATGGTAATCGCTGCTAATGCATTTAACACATTATGCTGACCGGGAATATTAAGCGTTAGCTGAAGTGGCTCGTGGTCTTTACGTAATACGGTGAAATGGGTTTTGGTACCCTCGACACGTACATTAGTGGCTTGCACATTGTTATGTGGCTCAAAACCAAATGTCTGTACTGGGCGGCCGATGTCATCAATCATAGCGTACAGCTCTTTGTCATCGCCGCATACTACAGCAAGGCCATAAAACGGCATGTTCTGTAGGAACTGAATATAAGCTGCTTTTAATTTATCAAAGCTGTTCTCGTAGGTATCCATGTGATCTTGGTCGATATTGGTCACAATAGCGGCCATTGGATGCAAGGTTAAGAAAGACGCATCGGACTCATCGGCTTCAGCGATAAGATAACGACTCTCCCCTAATGAGGCATTTTTGCCCGAAGCATTTAGCTTACCGCCAATCACATAAGTGGGGTCAAACCCTGCTTCGGTCATCATCATGGTCAACAAACTAGTTGTAGTTGTTTTTCCATGAGCACCAGCAACGGCAATGCCATGACGGTAACGCATTAATTCACCCAGCATATCGGCACGACGTACAACAGGTAGCTGTGCCTTTAGTGCCGCTTGAATCTCAGGGTTGCTGCGGTCAATTGCCGATGACACCACGATCACATCTGCATTGGCGATATTTTTAGAGTCATGACCCACAAAAACGTCAATATCAAGGCTTTCAAGGCGCTTGGTTACTGGACTTTCTTTAATATCAGAGCCGCTTACGCCGTAGCCTTGGTTTTTCATGACCTCAGCAATACCACACATCCCTGCTCCGCCAATTCCAATAAAGTGAATGCTTTTGATTCGGCGCATTTCTGGAATTTCTATCAATCGTTTGGGCAGGGCTGCTTTTGACATAGATATCTCTTTTTATTACTGATAAAGGATTAACGAACTAACTTCTCAAATCAGGCATTGTCCAAATGAATGTATGGGTTTACCTGACTTATATTTTCTATCACCAAGAATGGAGTGATTATAAGACAATACAAATAACTGCACCAGTGGCTGAGTCAGTCAATTTGATAAATATGACTGGTTTAACTCAAGCTATTTTGACAGCTCTGACCAAATATAGTCTGCGGTCATCACTGTGGATCCTGGATTAGCCAGTGCTTTGCCTTTTTTGGCCATGGTCTGACATTTCTCACGATCTAAATCGAGTAGAATCTCTGATAAGTGCTCTGGCGTAAACTTGCTTTGTGGAATTAAGTAAGCAGCATCTTCAATGGCGAGTGATCGAGCATTAGCAGTCTGATGGTCATCTACTGCATGCGGTAATGGCACAAATATCGCGGCTAAACCGACATTTTGAATTTCAGTCACTGTCAGGGCGCCAGCACGGCAAACGATAATATCCGCCCACGCATAGGCTGCTGCCATATTATCAATAAATGGTTTAACCGTTACATCATGCACTGATTTATCGACTATTTCATAATTGGTCTGAGTAGTGGCAAAGTTGTTATGGCCACACTGATGATGCACTGCAATTGGCTTATCAATTTGAGCCAGTGCTGCCGGCACAGTCTGATTAAGTATTTGCGCACCCAATGAGCCGCCCACGACCAATAGCTTTAATGGGCTGTCATCTTCCACATCATAACGCGTCTCTGGCGGCTCAATATTAGAAATCGCTTCTCGAACCGGATTACCGACGGTTTCAAGCTTAGGATTATCCTCACTTTCACTATCCCCAAAGGTATTCGGGAAGGCTTGCAGTACTTTGGTGGACAATTTTGCTAAATAACGATTACTCATACCTGAAATGGCATTTTGCTCATGAATAATAAGCGGCGTACCAGTTGCTTTTGCAGCCAGTCCACCCGGTGCGCTCACATAACCGCCAAAGCCGACGACCACATCAATACGATTGCTTTTAATCACTTTGATACTGGCAAGTACCGCTTGCGACAGCGTAAACGGCATTTTTAGCAACCGCCCCATGCCTTTGCCGCGCAGACCTTGCATATTAATAGTATGAAATGTATAGCCAACAGGCTTAACCAAATTATTTTCCATGCCTTGCGGTGTCCCTAACCAGTGTACTACTGCACCGCGTCTCGTCAACTCTTCCGCAACAGCCAAAGCTGGGAAGACATGACCACCGGTACCCGCTGCCATCATCAATACATTCGGGGCTGCTTTGGTAGTGACTTGAGTGGTCGCCGGTTCAGTAGGACGACTCACAGTTGAGGACTCTGACACAAAAAATCTCCTAAATTTTATACAAGAAAATAGGGCACAAATAAATCAGAAAAATCATAGCATAAATCACATGCTTAGGCGATGACATCCACCGTTTAAAGAGAATTAATGTACAACAAAGTACACAACTGTTTCGATTCTGTAGGGTCTGCCGTTATAAGGATTGTCTAAACGCAAAAAACCAAGCAGCGAAATATCGTTGCTTGGTTCTAAAGTTGCTTGATTATAAAATAGCAGCATATCGTTATGTCTACCGACTTATTTTATAAAGGCTATAGCCTCTATAAAATAGTTAGTTAGCAACTCAAAAGAATCGATAAAATTAACGACGTTTAAGGGTACGGGTCTTACCTAACAATGAAATACCTTTGTAGCCACGAAGCTTTAAAGTATTGCCTTTTAACTCTGCTTTACCTGAGAAGGTCGTACCCGTTTCAGGTTCGATACCTGAGCCATTGATGTATTTATTAGGATTTTTTGGATCGGCTTCTAAATCCCAAATAACCGTTGCTCCGGTTAAAGGCTTGTTTTTGAATTTACCTCTACAGGTATCACACACACTCTTACCTGCGGCGCGTGGATCTAATACTTTAACGATTTTGGCCGATAACTTACCGTTGTTTTGCTCAACGAATTGCAATACTGAGTCAGGCTGACCTTTATCATTGAAGGTCGTCCATTTTGTGTTGTTTAATTGATCTGCTGCATTTGCGGCAAACCCAAAGGCTAAACCGGCTGATAATACTAAAGTTTTCGCTAGCATTTTCATAATACATCCTTGTTAAAAGTTAATTGAGGTTGGTGCCTGTCGTGATTAGACAGGCGGTTATTAATAATTACTTAAAACCACTCACCTCTTTATCCTAAAGAATTGAGTATCGTCTGTCTTATCTGAGCTTGGAATCAAATAAGAAGAATCGGTAATAAATAATTTAATACCAACTATTCATTAAGTCATGTTAATTGACTCTTTCATAATATAAGAGTCTGACAGAAAATCAACTCCTAACACAGCGCTTGACCCATTAATTTGTAAAAAACAGCTCTATTTATTAATAGTTGAGTAATATTAGCGCAATATCACCTATTAAATGGAAATTAGCCCAACTACTGTCTACTTTTAGCGATTAATCAGCTTATTCTCAATCGCAATCATCAAGTCAATGGCGATGTCTGTACCGCACTGATCATTAATCTCACGAATACAAGTTGGGCTTGTCACATTAATCTCGGTAATTTTGCCGCCAATGACATCAAGGCCGACAAACATTAGCCCTTTGTCTTTCACAATCGGCGCTACCTGTTTGGCAACTTTCATTTCAGCATCTGTAACGGGCATTGCCACTCCTTGACCGCCGGCTGCTAGATTGCCTCGAGTCTCGCCTTTCGTCGGAATACGCGCTAGGCTAAAAGGCACAATCTCACCGTCAACAATCAAAATGCGCTTATCGCCGTCTTTGATCTCTGGCAAATAACGCTGCGCCATAATCGGCAGAGTCTCAAGTTCGGTTAGCATCTCAAGTGTTGCACCAATATTAGGACTGTCTTCGGTCAATCTAAAGATACCAGTACCGCCCATACCATCTAGCGGTTTAACGATGACGTCATGCTGCTCTTTGATAAACTGACGAATATGCGACTGTTTGCTAGTCACAATCGTTGGGCTCATCAAATCACTAAACCATGTGGCAAACAGTTTCTCGTTGCAGTCACGAATCGCTTGCGGGTCATTAACCACCAACACGCCAGCCTCTTTGGCATGATCAAGCATATAGGTGCTATATAAAAAACGCATGTTAAACGGTGGGTCTTTGCGCATTAAAATAACGTCATAATCAGTAATCGGCTGAGTTACCTTCTGCTCAAGACTATAGAAGTCTTCAGGGTCACGGCGCACAGTCACTGCTTGAGCATCGATTTTTAAAGCGCCTTCATCAAGCCATAAGTCATGAATCTGACAATAACCCAGCTTATGCCCGCGGTCACTTGCCGCCCACATCATTGCCAGTGTACTATCTTTTTTATAATTGACCGTCTCAATCGGATCCATCACCACCAATACATTAAGTGATTTGCCCATTAAATTTTGACTCATGCTACATTACTCCGTTATGACTACCCTATTATTGAGAATCGTCCCAGCGATTGGCATTGTTATAATATTGACGCTGATGGTGATTTTAACTCTACAATAGTGTTAATGCTTAGATACCGTATTGCTCACGGTAATGGCGCATTTTTGCTAATTGGGTGCTGTCGCCATTTTTGGCAACATAATCAATAATATCATCAATAGTGACCAAAGCTTGTACAGGAACGTTTAACGTTTCAGCAAGCTCTTGAATAGCAGATTGCTCATTTTGACCACGCTCTTTACGATCTAATGCCACGATAATACCGGCCACAGTGGCGCCTGCTTTATCTAAAATCTCCACCACTTCACGCATAGCCGTGCCTGCGGTAATTACATCGTCTAACACCCAAACCGCCTTACCTTTGATATCGGCGCCAACTAGATTACCGCCCTCGCCATGATCTTTGGCCTCTTTACGGTTATAGCCCCATTTGGCATTAATACCATGATTGTTCCAAAGCGCTTGTGCCGTCGCTGCCACAAAAGGAATACCTTTATATGCAGCACCAAAGATAACCAGCTCATCACTGCCCGTGTCTTTTACTTGTTCTGCTAAGACATCAGCATAACCATTGGCCAATAATGATAAGGTTTCACCTGTTGCCAATAAGCCGGCATTAAAAAAATAAGGGCTAATGCGACCTGATTTCAGCACATATTCGCCAAATTTTAATACGTTGTTTGATAAAGCAAGGTCGATAAATGCGTTAGAGCTAAAAGGTTGCACGGACATGAGCATTCCTATAAAAGTAAATAAAATTCAAGATTAAAAGCTTACAGTATATTTAAAGAGGGCTATCTTAGTCATTCAGACCAATAGGTGCAAACTATTTTTATCGCTATCGCACCCATAAATAAACCCATGCACTTAATCACTAATAATCAGCTGTTTATTGTGATTACGACCAGCCGTTAATATAGTAATCACTGATATTTGGATAACGGGTCAACAAAGCAGTACGTGATGAGATATTAAGGTAAATAGGCTGACCTAAATTGGCACTCGGCTTACCTTTAACATTGGTATGTGACGCATGGTCGTGATGCGCAGCATGGGTAATTTTTAGTCCCAGATAATGCGCTGCTACTACCACATGACCCACAAACAAACGTATTTGACGGTATTGCTGTTCATATTGCGGATGAATATTACACTGACTGAGTACGTAGCTGCGCATGTGCTGACAGATTTGCTGCGCGGTGATGCTGCGATTAACCGATTGACGTGTCTGACATTGCTTTAAAATATGCACCGCCACGCTACAGGCTAAGATATCGGTGCTTAGGCTGTCTACGCCATTATCAAAACGCTCTGGATATAAGATAAGCTCCCAATTTGGCGCAAATATATCATTAATCATCTCTGGCATGGTCGCTGATAACTGTGAGATACCCGCTAAGGTAGGCTTAGTCTCTGTATCAGCACTTACCTTGAAGCCATAACGTGTGAGCGATGGATATTGCTGACAGACACGGTAAATATCTGACATATCCAGTAGCGTCATTTCTGTCAAAGGAGACAGCAGCTCTAGTGGCTCTTTAACAGTCGTAGCTTTAGTAGCAATAGCACTAGATGCCGTTGTTGTATTTACCATCTCATGCGCGGCAACTGGTTCAAAAAATGCGGCAGGCAGATTAATCAATCCGCCCAATTGCAATAACTCCAAATGTGAAGCTAGCGCTGGTGAGGCAATAAGCGCCCACCTTGATGCATTATCGTATTGCCCTTGTTGAGACAAATCAGGCTCGGTAAGTTGATTGGCATCATGAATGACTTTGGTTAACGCTTTATTGTCAGCAATCATTTCGTGCAAAAGCTTTTTGATAGGCTGCTGATAACGCGGTGAAGGCGCTGGAATATCGCTAAGCGGTCTATCAGGATCTAAAGCAGAATCTTTGGTTTTGGGGTTAAAGTCTGGATGCGCAATTCGTGGATGTGCCACATCAAACTGCCCGCTAATCTGTGACACGCGGTCTGGTTGCGGCTTGGCTGTTTTATAAGTCGTCGCTTCTTTATTTAAAGCCCGAGAAGTGCGGCTATTAGGATTAACGGCACTGTCTACCGTCGTCCCTAATAATGGCTCATTTAGCTTTTTTGTCACATCTTTGATAGGAAGAGAATCTGTTTGCTCTGCTTTATTGAGGTTTGAGTCCGGTTTATTAGACTTTGTTTGATTGGCGTCTTGTTGACTTGGTTGCTGCTCAGAATTAGCGTCAAGCTTTTTGTCTGTTGATGAGCTTTGTTGCGCATCGTCTTGCGAATTTCCCATTGATGACATACGCCCTCCTACAAGCTTAACCTAAAAATGGTTTTGAGCGGTTTAGTCTATCAAAACCACTTCAATTAGCAACTTAAGATATACAGATTTTGTGTTTATTAGTTTTAATCAAAGTAATTCTATGTGAATTCATTCGATTGGCTATTTTAATGTGCATGCATGATTTATAGCGTTATCTCCACCCTGCCTTTAGCTTATCTTCAATTCTGCCAATATATAACGATATCCACTTTGCCAATCTGGATATCTTAGCCAGTCACGTGGAATATTACTGTGCAAACGTTTACCGCTCATGACATCGCTGCTCTGTTGACCCTCCTTCAATACAGTAGGCTGTGAGCTACCTAACTTATCAGCCAGCCAACAGGTCAATTCAAAAGAGGTAACAGGCGCATAATCTGTTGCCAAATATACAGGTTTTAGTTGTGCATTATCGACCATTAATACTTGCACGATAATATTGACAAGGTCTGTGTCCATAATGCGATTGCTCCATGCATATTTTGGCATCGGCTCTTTATTGCTCTCGCTCGCTTTACGGATACGCATTAAACGCCGCTTACCGTAAATACCGCTAGGACGGATAACCACCGCCTTTTTGCCGTAAGCGAATTGTAGTGCTTGCTCAGCTTGCAGAATATAGCGAGAAGCTTCTCGCTTTGGTGTCTTTGGAATAACTGTCTCATCTATCCATTCGCCATTATCCTGACCGTATACTCCAGTGGATGAAATAAATACCACGCGCTCAAGCTCTGGCAGACTGTCCGCTAACGTCGCAATATGTTCGGCAATACCTAAATAAGTTTGCTGATAATCGATTGCCTGATAGTTATCAGGGGCGACAATAATAGCGATATGAGTAAACTGACTAAGCTGCTCGGCTGTTAGTTCACGAGAATCTGCTTGTATGTATTTAGCCGTATCCGCCAGTTCATATTGATGACGCTCACCGCGTGCTAGCCCTGTGACTTTGACACCTTTGTTGGCTAAGACATTCGTCACTGCCAGACCGATATCGCCTTGACCGATGATAAGTAAGTTGCGCTTGAGAGGTGCGTTCATATTAATCTCGTTATTATTATTTCGATAATAGGGTCTGTTGACAAGGATTGGATATGGTGAAAAGGATTATTCTATTTTCAGAAAAGCTGTCGAATGCTTCGACATCACCTGTTTTATTAAACATCAAGTCATACTTAGGCAGTACAGCAGACTCACTGTCGCCACGTGTCTGTACTAAATCAATGCGGTTTTCTGAGAAAAAGGGAGCGGCAACCCACATTTTCTTATCATAGTCGTACTCTACAGCACATTGTGTCTCTGTATCAAAGTCAGAGAAAAGCTCAAAGTATTGTTCGTGGCCATTTCGACCCACAAGTATAAAATTACCACACTGCGTTCCACAGCTTAATGAGAATAGATAAATATCATCGTTTAACTTTTTAATTCGGGAATGTGACCACCCATATCCGTCGTATTCATCCATAAATTGTGACTCGACAACCGTACCATCACTTAGTGTTTCAACTTTTAATATATAGCCTGCCTCACAATCCATCATATCCAAATCCATATGAACAGGTTTTGTGCAAATCTTAGTTAAATAAAAAGGCAGCGAGTCTGATGTATCTACTTTTGATTTATCAATGTCAGCTTGAGTGGCTAACTGGTTGGGCGTATTGCTATGTGCCTGAAGTAGGCTAATATTAGAGACAGCGACAGCAGAACCAATAAAAAATAAGCGCCAAAACCCTCGAATACTAAGTACATTATCCATCAAGACTTTCGGTAATAATCTTTTAGCGGACATCCGATGAGGCATTTTTAGCATCCTGTAGTCTGTTATATATCATAGGCTTTATAACGTTATTATTAATCCCTAATACACCATATTTACCAGAATCCTCAACGATAAACACGCCGTTATAATCAATGATGTCGTCATAAAAAAACGGAATCAGAACCGTATCGCCATGAAATACGCCATACTTTTTATCGCTACTGGCAATATACGCTTTGGGAGTAACCGCTTCATAATAGTCATGACTTATTGGGTTACCGACAGAATGTATATTATGATTGCCACCACTTATAAGATAGGTCTCCTTTGGAAACGGATAACTTGTATCTAAGACAGCCTCTGCCTCGAACTCTAAGCTCTCTTCATTCCATGTCAGATTTTCTTCAGCTCGCTTGATATCGTCAACATCGACACTCAATGCCGGTTGTAACGTATCAAAATAACGCTTTACCCATAAGGCTGTATCTGACTGATCGACATATACCACACCCAATTTTCCCTCACGCTCAGCCATAAACACCTGATTAGGTTTGACTATAATTCTATTGTAATTAGCATCTAATACTATCCTAGCCCAATTATTAATGATGCCAACCTTGCCATTTTTTGAAAACTGATACAAGTCGCCACGTAAATCTTTTATAGGCTCATCTGAGGTAAGTAGCACTTCTCCTTTCAGCGTTATTAGATTTTCCCTAATCGTATCTTTTTCCTGAGGTCGCCAATAGACAGAGTCCACTTCACCTTGATTGGCTTCAATATGGTTTAGAATAAAAGGCGTAAAGGTTTGAAAGTTGAAATAAATAATCGACTGCATAGGCGCTAGGGGAACACTCCATTGGCCATTAGGCTGAATCAATCCTAGTTTATTATCGATACGTACTTTTAGCGCATTAGTCTTATCAATATCAAAAACAGATTCACATATGTCGTTCATGACACTCATTTCATCATAAATAAGGGGGATAACCATTTCCCCTTGCTGATTAATCACGCCAGACTTATCGCTGTTATCAACTTGAAAATAACCTTGCTGACTTTCAGTATCATAATGAATGGCGGTAATGTGAACCGCTGGATTTTTCTTATCAGCACCAAGATTTATGCCCGTATCCAATTTGGCAGGGTAAATAACGTGTCCGTCATGCGTCATCAAAGTATCGCTTTGTTGCCCTTGGTGTTCTGTGGTTAAAATCGCCAGTTCATCGTCCACCAAATCAATACTTTGATATTTAAAGTCATAAATGAGCTTGCCGGTCGGATCGATTAGTCCATAGTTGGCATCGCCTCTATTGCTGCCTTTGCTATCAACACCTTTTCTATCGTCGTCTTACGGCCTATCACCCTTTGCTTGCTTTGCAATAATGTAGCCGTTGGTATAGACCTCAATATCATATAATCTTTGATATAGCGGCGTTTCTTGAGCATCTTTAACGATGAAGAAATCGCCCTTTTTTTCTAAATAAATATCTTTTAAAGTCTCATTCATATCAAACACAGTATCAGCTGGTACTATAAACTTGTTTTTATTATCACTATAATTTACGCCAAACTCTCGATAATAACAGCTATTGATTTCGGCATAGGTCATGGTGGCAAAACCCATTAATACAGCAGAGACAATCAATGATTTAATAGCCACAAAAACGCTATTTAATTGACAGTTGTTATCATTTTTGATGCTATTGCTTTCGTTGACGTTTCCGCTAATAGTGAAAGTCATAATGAGGGTAAACACCTGATTGTTAGATATAAATTTGAAGTTTTAGCTTGAATACAGCTGTTTTGTTTACAATCAAAAAGCGCTTAGTTACTCTTCCAGCAACCACTCAACAGCCTGACTGATAACACGTTCATTGGTTAATAACGCTAAATGACTTACCTCATAAAACACCGCTTTATGCGCATCTGGTATATCTAGAGTGTGCTCGTTAGTATGCTCTCCCAAAGCAGATGGAATATTAACCAGACCATCGCCCAATAACTGACTCATGTCTGACTCATCCTCCGCCTGACTTAAGCTACCTGCTAAAAAATAACTGCTAATATGCTCAGGCAATGCTGTGAAGTGACGCGCCTCATCAGGCAATACGCTGCGTGTCTGTAGCGACTGCCAGTCCTCATCTCGAATACTACCATGACGCAAATCGATAATCCCCGCACTGCGTATATCACCAAGTTTGGCTAATGCACCCGCAAAAGGCAGTTTGGCGATACTTTGTTGCACAAAATCACCGATACGCTCTAGCACCGCCCCATGATGCGGCGTACCTAAAGTAATTAGCTTATCTACCTTCTTTACCCAGTTGTATTGAGCTTGAGTACCATAATAAAGCGCACTACGTGAGACCAGCCCGCCCATACTATGCCCAACTAAATCAATTTGTGTGATATCAGGATATTGGGTAGTTAATCCATGTAAGAGCTCAGCAAACTGATGACCATTGGTAGAGATACGCTGTCCGGTATTGTAGTTTAAGTACAACAGGGTCACATCCGGCAACTCTTTTAAAATCCTATGTCCTAGCGATTGCTCGCTATCCGGTTGCCAGTTTAGATAGCCCATGCATAAACCATGTAGCAGGATAATGACTCTACCACAGAGCGGCTTGTGGCCTTGGTTAGATGAGGCGTTATCAGTAGGATTTGTTTTGACGTCAGGCGTTAGAGAGAGATAAATAGGCTGAATTTGATGCTGATTATTTAGGCCATACAGCGTCATAGGCAAAGCAATAGGGTTGTTGTGACTAACCAGATGATCGCCCATGACCCCATTGATGACATTTACCACCATGTTCAGCGTCTTAGGTAGCGGCTGAGACGGTGCATGGCGTGCGAGCCGATTATATTGAGTGATACCCATTGCAAGACTATGTCCCACAAGCGAGGTTACCCCTTTGACCACCCCATAAACACGTCCGCTAATGCCTTTATTCCAAAATCTACCGTATCTATGGTTAAGTAGCCCTAAGGGGCGCAGCACTATCTCACGATGTATCGCTTCAACGATGCCCGTGGTTTCAATCACACCGATGACCGCTAGCTGACTAACCCCAGCTAAAAAGTCACTCATCGAGAGCTGACTATTAGCAGTATTAGTATGTGTTTTAATAGTAGCGACCGATACTTCATTGATATTGGCATCAACATGCTCACTTGGTTTCTGAGCGTCTATATCAGAGTCCATGATTTCTTAACATCCTTATTGTGTGGTTAGCCATGAAAGACCCGTCTAACCTTAATACTACCCTGATTTAAAAGTGGCTGCTAAAAATATTTTACGTAGGCCAATTGCACATCATCACGACCGTCAACACGATTTTGCAACTCATAACTACCTTTTAGTCTGATGGCTTGGTTTTGCCCCAAATCATATTGCGCGCCTAGACTGAGTATTGGCTGCCAGTAATGGCCTTTGCCTTGGTCTGAATCCATATCACCGTGGAACCAATAAGGCGCTTCAATCTCGCCCACTAGACGAGCGTTACGAGAGAACTGATAGCGGCAACCGACATTGACGCCAGCTCCAACACGGTAGCCTTTAACAAGTCCTTTACCGATCTGCGCTGCACCTGTACCAAAGGCATAACACAGATGCGGTGGCAATTCACCGGAGCCGGCGGTTGGTGTACCAAAAGCTGCCGAGATACCTTTTTCATAAGTGACGCTACCGACAAGATGGCTGCTGTCATTATTATAGCGGCTCATGCCCGCGTTCGATCCATCCTTTACCTGTTTGGCTTGAACATTTACGCCCCAACTTGATAATAATGAATCGCCTTTTTTGGCGGTATTGATGGGGTTAAATGCACGTCCTCGAAATACAGTTAATTGTTGCAGTTCTACGTTTTTATGATCGCCTTTATTCTTGTCATCATCACCGTAAGCTCGCAGTTCAACCGAACCAGCTTCTAGATGGAAGTTCTGCGGATAGCCACTAGGACTGTCCAAAAATCCATTAAAACCACCACGATACGCCAAACTTAGATAGCCGGTATCGTCTTGCCTACCAGCGCCCACCATCACTCGCTGCAAAGAATGGGCGTTAAGCGGGTTGTTGTCTGCAGCTGTTAAATGCGTTGGCACAAACTTGTGGTCTGGACTGATACTACTATCTGGTAAATTTATCAGCTGAGGGTCATTGAGCTTAGCCTGAGCTAAGGTTTTATCTGCCGGTATATAGTTTTGCTGATTAATCAGCCCCTCTTTTTGCAATAAACGGATGACATCAGAGGGCACCACGGCTACTTTGAATTCATCCAATAAATGACCCTCAGGGCGCACGATATCTATATAGCGCAGAATCTCGGAGGCACAGTTATCCATGGTAAAGTAATAAGGCAGCTCTAAATCTTTGCTCTCATAGACATGACGCATGATTTGCTGTACCTCTTCAGTGCTTAAATCAAGCGCATAGGTCCATACATCGCGGCTGTCTCTTTGCAGATAATCGGCCAACTTGACAGGATATGGCTCGATAGTAATGTCATTTGGATAACCGCCTGTTGCAGATTTTAGAGCATATATCGGCGCTGAGTCGTCAGGATTACCTGCGACTGAGTCATTCAAAGCATGCGCCTTATCAATCGCTTTTGGGTTCGCCAAACTTGCAGTTGAATCAATGAGCATCAGCGTATGACCAAAGGCTGAAACCGCTCGGTTGGGGTATTCTTCAGCAAAGACTACTGACAAACGCTGCGGATCAATCTTTTGTAACCAAGCATCAAAATCTGGACAATTAGGCTGAATCTCCTCCATCCCCAGCTGTGTCTTTAACCAATGTGTACGCGCAGGAAAACGACAAGCAACGCTGTCATCGCCATCAATACCTTGAGTGACTGTTGCTTTGATAAAGGCATCTAGCTCTGCTTGCGGATCGGTTCTGCCTTTTTCGCTGACAAAAAAATCTTTATTATCTACGCTGCTACGATAGTGTTTGTGGTCATCACTGCCACTGTTTTCATAAAAATGTAGGCGTAGCCAAGTAGGATGCTGCGCTAAATTCTTTTGCCGCGCCCTTTCGATTAAGCTATTCACTTGTGCATCTTGCTCGGTATTGCTAACTGCAGTAGAAGAAGACTGCGCTGACCGCTCTGGAAATACTTGAGAGTTGGTCTGTGCTGCATGCGTGGAGAGCGCCACACTGCTGATAGCAGCTACTAATGCAATTTGACCCATGCTTTTTTTGAAGCGCTTATGAGCTGTACTTTGATTTGAGATAGAATGAGAGGCAAACATAGTCAACCTTATTTATAATTGAGTGACGATTAATGTATAGATAGTCAAATACTGATGTATATTAATATCACTTCAATTGCTAAGTCGCTTTGATGATTAAGTTATCTTCATTGCTAAATACATTGAATGACTAAAACAGATAGTCGCTTTTTAGCCTGCTGTGATACGG
The DNA here is from genome assembly GCF_057396245.1 of Psychrobacter sp. CX16. Taxonomy (NCBI): domain Bacteria; kingdom Pseudomonadati; phylum Pseudomonadota; class Gammaproteobacteria; order Moraxellales; family Moraxellaceae; genus Psychrobacter; species Psychrobacter sp. CX16. The sequence goes on along the minus strand of NZ_JBXYJF010000024.1, from coordinate 33,427 downwards.
CTACTATTTTCTTATGTTTATGAGACTAGAGAGCTTAAGCTTACGATGATACCATGTTGGCTATTTAAAGCCATGCTCCCCGCTCACCTTGATACTTTTGATGTGATACCTTTATGAAAAAACCTATTTTCTCTTCAAAATCAGCATCACTCACCTCTTTCACGATTACAGATGGCCGCTTGATGCAAGCCGATTGGTTACCCTCGCCCAACTTCAATCAGCGTCCTGTAGATAGTGAGATTAACGCAATTGTCATTCATAACATTAGTCTACCGCCCAATGAATTTGAGCAAACCGATGCCAATGGGCTGCACTATGTTAAAGCGCTATTTACCAACACTCTAGACTGGAATGAGCACCCTTATTTTAAGAGTATTGAGGGTATGGAAGTATCAGCACACCTCTTTATTGAGCGCAGTGGACAAGCAACTCAGCTAGTCAACTTTGAAGACAGAGCGTGGCATGCCGGCCGTTCAAGCTATCTAGGCAAACCAGAGTGCAACGACTATAGTATTGGTATCGAGCTTGAAGGCTCAGATTTCCAGGGCTTTACTAACAAACAATACAATACACTAGCCGCCGCCGTTGCCGCTTTGCATAAAGCATATCCCAAAACACGCCGTCATCTGACTGGTCATAGCGATATTGCGCCGGGCCGTAAAACCGACCCAGGTGAGTACTTTGATTGGGCTAAATTACGTCAAAAAGTTCATGACTTATTGGGCTAACTATTATTGACGATACTCAAAGCAAATACTGTGTTTGGTAGCGTGTGTGAAAACACACTGCCTTCTCAAACTCTGCTTCATAATATTTTCATCTGAGGTCGTCAAGAACGCATTGAGATAATGCTATAATCTGCACAATTTTTGAACCCATTAAAAACCATAGGCGTTAACATTACATGGCAAAAAGCAAACTGTTTCGCTCGACGATGATTGTCAGCTCCATGACAATGCTCTCTCGAATCCTAGGCCTAGTACGTGATATTGTGCTGATGGGTGTGTTTGGTGCAGGCGGACTAATGGACGCCTTTTTGGTAGCGTTTAAGATTCCCAACTTTTTGCGCCGCTTATTTGCAGAAGGTGCCTTCAGCCAAGCCTTTGTTCCCGTATTATCTGAATATAAAGAGCGCTTTACGCTACAAGAGGTGCAGATTTTAATCAGTCGCACCTCAGGCGCTCTACTGTCTATCTTATCGGTGCTCACCGTCGTGGTTATGATTGCATCGCCTTGGGTCATTACCTTATTTGCCCCAGGCTTTGCTGATGAGCCAGAGAAATTTAATACGGCCGCTGACTTGCTGCGTCTGACCTTCCCGTATCTATTATTTATCTCGATGACCGCATTTGCCGGTAGTATTTTGCAAAGCTATGGCCGCTTTGCCGCGCCTGCCATTGCACCAGTGCTGCTTAACTTATGTATGATTGCCGGTGCACTAATTTTTGCGCCGATGTTTGATAAGCCAATTATGGCGCTTGGTTATGCCGTTGCTATCGCCGGTCTATTGCAGTTCTTTATTCAGCTACCACAGCTTTATCAACAAAAGCTATTAGTCGGGCCAAAGATTGACTTTCAGCATGAAGGTGTGCGCCGTATCTTAAAGTTGATGCTACCGGCCATCTTTGGTGTGTCCGTTACTCAAATTAACTTACTGCTCAATACCATTCTTGCATCACTGATGATGACCGGCTCTGTATCTTGGCTTTATGCTGCAGAGCGATTGACTGAGCTGCCATTAGGTCTCATTGGTGTCGCGATTGGTACGGTTATTCTACCTAGCCTGTCTGCCAGTGAAGCCAAAAAAGACGATGTCACTTTTCGTAAGACACTCGACTGGGCGGCACGCCTGATTATCGTGGTCGGTATCCCTGCAGCCTGTGCGCTATTTGTGCTAGCAGATGTACTCATGCAGACTCTGTTTATGCGCGGCGAATTTGCATTAAATGATGCCAATATGAGCGGCTTTGCACTGCGTAGTATGGCAGGCGGCATTTTAGGCTTTATGCTTATTAAGATTTTTGCTCCGGCCTTCTTTGCCCGTCAAGATACCAAAACACCGGTCCAAATCGGTATTGTGACCGTCATTGCCAACATGGTCTTTAGCTTACTATTTGTGGGTATTTTCTATTACTTCAAGTTGCCACTACACGGCGGTCTAGCACTTGCTACCACAGCTGCATCCTTTGTGAACGCAGGTCTGTTGTACTATCTGCTACATAAGCGTAATTTGTTCAAATTCGGCCCGCAGTGGAAAAAGCTGATGGCGCAATTTGTGTTCGCCAGTGCGGTGATGGTTGCTACGCTTTATACGGTGTTACCTTACTTTCCAACTCATTCATCGCAGCTTCATCGAGTCATAGCACTGCTATTAATATGTGCATTAGGCGCTGTCGTTTATGGCGTTTGTCTATTGCTATCTGGCTTCCGTCCACGTCAGTTAAAACATGGTTAGTTAAATATATTACCCGCAAAAAATACCAGCTATTAGAGCTGGTATTTTTTTGGCCTAAATATTTGTTTATTCTGAGCCATCTATTTTGATAATGAATTGGTACAAAAAAAACCACCGCAAGCGGTGGTTTTTTATGCTGAAGACTAACAACAGAATAATTTAAAATTACTCAGCGTCAGTAGTCTTAGCCTTGCTACGGCCACCAAACGCGCCAAAGCGTTTGTTGAAGCTTGCAACACGACCTTCGTTAGAGGTTTTACGTTGCTCGCCAGTGTAGAAAGGATGTGAAGCGCTAGAAATATCTAGTGGATAGTAAGGATATTCTTTGCCTTCATATTCGCGAGTGGCTTTGGTTTTAGCAGTTGAACGAATTAAGAAGAAAGCGTCCGCGTTAGTGTCGTGGAACAATACTTCTTGGTATTCTGGGTGGATATCTTTACGCATAATTAATTCTCTCTATGTCCGATATACAGCGTTGCTGTACGTAACTGAGGCACTAGCGCAATGAGTGGTTAGCCACCGTGTCACTGGCTTATTCCAGCACAAGATACCAACCATTTGCAATTCTAGCCTTCCTCAGCGGGAAGTTAAGGCGGTGATTCTACCGATTTATCGTCGTTGTTGCAAGTCTTAATCACATAACACAACCTATCATCACCGCCTCTATTATAAATAAAAATGACTTTCCAAGCATCTTGAAAAGTCATTTTATCAATTAGACGATTGTGTTTAATAAGCCCAACTCTAAAGAGCCAAACTTAAAATAACCTCAAAATCTATTTGTCAGACGCTTTATCATCTTTATTGCTGTCATCTTGGCTGTCTTTTTTAGACTCGTCTGATTTAGTGTCTTCAGACTTGTCTTCCTCGCTCGTCTCAGACTTATCCTTTTCATTATCATCCGCTTTTTTGTCTGCGTCTGATTTGTCTTCGATACCCTCTTTGGCAGGGATAGGCTCAGGACCAAAGGTTGCTTTTGCTACACCGATTACTTGGTCAATTAAATGACTGTTGTAATGCGCGGCAACGGCTACTGACGTTAGCGGTAAGAATTTTAATAACCAGCTTAAATCAATACCGTCTAAATCAAAATTAAACTGCTTAGCGATATTGTCGACTTGCTCAGCGTAGAACTGTACGCTGCTACCGCCAACGCCCATATTCTTAAGCTCATCACGTAGGCCAGAATTATTGGCACTACCTAATAAACCTTTGGCCATACCCAGACCTGCTAGAATCGTTTGCTTCTCTTGCATCTTGCTTAGATCAGCATGAGATAGCACAGCATACGCCATTTTCACGCCCTGCTTACCAGTTAACGGCTTGTCGTACACGGTCGCTAACTGATAAACGGTACGTAGCGATACCAGCAATAACCATAGCGTATCAGCGAACATACCTGGCAAGCCTGCTAAACCTGACACACCGCCGCCAATGGTAGCAAGCGCACGGTTTTGGTTAGCGATATCACGGGCTAGTGCATTGCGCTCTTGATCGCTTAAACCTTGAATGCCCTCAAAACGCTGCTCGCTTGGTAAATCAATTTGACTCCACGTTGCCGCTAATTTACCTACTTGAGTAAAAGCACTGTCTGTCGCTTTGTTAAACACACTATTTGGCACCACTTTTTTGGCGTATTTACCATAAGTGGCAAAGCGCTTACCGATTAGCTGCTGCGATGCTTTTAGGGTTTGTTGGCTAAATAAATTGTCTACTGATTTGGTTTCGTAGTTTGATAAATCTACTGCTTTAAATTGACTAGCTTTACCGGACTTGGCACTTAAACCATCTAAAAATGAGCCTAAACGCTCTAAATTATTACGCGCCAAATGACCGGCTGCATCTAATCCTTTAGCAATACCCTGAGCGTTATTTGATTTTTTTGATTTGTTACTCATACTATAATTCTCCTAAATTTAATGTCAGTTAAATAAATATCGTTTAAATAAAAATAAGTCACACAAGATTTAATGTCGCAGCAGAGTTATAACATCCTACTAAACAAACTATCCTGTCCAAAATAAGCGAGTAATATTGGTTATTAAGTCAATTTTATGTAACTTGGGCACAAGTATCAGTTTAAACAGTGTTATCAGCCTTTGGTGCAATGTAAAATATTGCGTTAATTATAGGTTATTTAGCAGCCGCTTCATCTTTTTTAAGCTATTGAGTGTTTATGACTTTTCATATCTTCTCGTTTAACCACCTGCCTGCGCACAAGCTTGTTCCGTATTTGGTTAGGCTTGGGTCTTTATATCAAACACAAAACGAGCATAATTCGTTATCTCAAACTAAAGCGAATACCGTTTTGCCTTGGCATATTTGCTGGTTGAACAATGACAGCCTGCCCGTGATTGGGTTATTACCTAAAGTCGCTTGGACAGTGAGTCCTACTGAGCCTGTTGATGAGGATAATGGCGTTAGTGACTCTGTTTATATTGAAATACTCAAGACCGCGCGTCAAGCTTTGCCAGATAAATCAGATAACTCAAATAACCCAGATAACTGCTCTAACTTAACTTGCACTTACGATAATCAGACATATAAGTGCAGCTATGCCGAGTGGATTAGCAAGCTTATTGATTATTCAAATGCGCAGCAACCACAAAACAGTGTGACAAATACCAATAGCTATCAAAACGGGCTAATGGGATTTATTGGCTATGATTTAAGTGCCAAAGCGCTTAGCCCGACTAACGCTATTGCCGTAGCTAATCAGCACAGTGCATTCATGGGTCATTACGATATCTATCTCACCTATGAAGCAAATCAAGGCTGGCTATTACATACTCAGCAAGACACCAGTGACAACGCCATCAATACTGTTAAAGCATTTCTGCAGTTTGTAGAACAGCAGTTATCTAATCCTGATAGCACTAGGCAAGATAATCAAAAGAAGTTATTACCACCTCCTCCACCATTAGTTCTAGAAGCCAATTGGCATATTGACGACTATACGGCTGCCTTCGAAAAAACCCAGTACTTTTTATACCAAGGCGACAGCTATCAGATTAACCTCACCCAAAAGTGGCAAGGACAACTGCCTAGCGCTTTCAACAATACAGTGAATTTGGTTGATTACTTACCGTCATTACATCAGCAAACACAGGCACCTTTTGCCGGTTATTTAGGTATTAACACCAAATCCAAAGAGTTCAAAATAGACGATATCAACAGCTCGTCTTTAGCCTTTGAGCTACTCAGCTGCTCACCTGAACTATTTGTGGTATTTACCAGTAACGATCAAGGCGAACAGCAAATATTAACAAAACCCATTAAAGGTACCATGCCACGCGGCACCACTCCTGAAAAAGATGAAGCGCTTAAGCAGCAATTAATCAATAGCGACAAAGACCGTGCTGAAAATGTAATGATTGTTGATTTACTGCGCAATGATTTAGGCCGATATGCCAAGACAGGCAGCGTACAGGTGCCGCATTTATTCGCCATTGAAAGCTTTAGCAATGTGCATCATATGGTCAGCTCCATCACTGCCACCATTAAAGACAATATCCACCCGTTGACCGTGCTTTTTGATAGCTTGCCTGCCGGCTCCATTACGGGCACGCCCAAAAAACGCGCCGTCGAGATTATTAGCGAGCTTGAATCAGGCCCTCGCGGTGCTTACTGTGGCACATTGGGTTATATGAATTTTGATGGCTACGGTCAATGGAATGTCTTGATTCGATCATTACAAGCTAATAGACAAGGTCATGTCGAATTGTGGGCAGGCGGCGGTATTACTGTTAGTTCAGAATACGCAGCAGAATACCAAGAGTGCAAAGACAAAGTGGGCAATTTACTGTCTATACTAAGTCATCCAAACCCATAAAAAAAGACAGCCGACTGAGGACTGTCCTTTTTTATAACTCATTATTAGCAAGCGTTTTTTCGCTTAAACTTAATGACACCCAATTAAAAAGCCAGTAGTTTTAATGCATCAACAAGACGCTGATTCTGCTCTGCTGTACCAACTGTAATACGCAGATAGTCATTTACTCTTGGCTGACTAAAGTGACGCACGATGATGCCTTCATCACGTAAGCTTTGAGCAATTTCTGCAGCGTCACCACTTTTAGGGCGAGCCAGCACGAAGTTGGCCTGTGACGGCACTACCTCAAAGTCCAGCTCGGTTAACGAAGCAGTTAGCGCATCACGCAGCTTAATTACCTTGTCACAAGTCTCTTTAAAGTATGCGGCATCCTGCACACTGGCAAGCGCACCTGCTTGCGCTAAACGATCGAGCGGGTAGCTATTAAAGCTATTCTTCATACGTGTTAGTGCTTCAATCAATGATGAATCACCAAAAGCCATACCAACACGCAGGCCTGCAAGCGAGCGCGATTTTGAGAACGTTTGAGTGACTAAAACGTTCTCAAACTCATTAATTAAGCTAATCGCCGATACCTCGCCCTCATCGCTACGCGCAAAGTCAATATAAGCTTCATCAATGACCACAACCGCATTAGGATGCTCGGTTGCCAGTTTACGAATGGATTCTAATGACAATAGCAGCCCCGTTGGCGCATTTGGGTTAGCAATCAAAATACCTGAGCAAGGCTGACGATAATCATCAGGCTCAATCGAGAAATCATCACGTAGGGCAATCTTCACTAAATCAACATCGAATGTCTCAGCGTAAACTGGATAGAAGCTATAGCTGATATCTGGCGCTAATAACGGACGCTCTTTGGTAAAGAAACAAGCAAATACCAACGCCAATACTTCATCTGAGCCATTACCAACAAAAACTTGATCGATATCAAGATGGTGATTATCCGCCAGTGCTTGTCTTAACTTATCAGACTCAGGCTCTGGATACAGACGTAGCTCATCAGCCTGATTGACCAAAGCCCGACTGATTGCTTCAGCAACCTTAGGCGATGGCGCAAATGGATTCTCATTGGTATTTAACTTACATAAATTGTCATGCACTGGCTGTTCGCCCGGTACATAAGGCATTAAATTACGGGCCTTATTCGACCATAATCGAGTATCTGGTTTTTGTTCCATAGTTTTTATCATCTTTTCATCAGTGTCTGAGTATTGCTGCGGGTGGTAGAGGTAGCGATAAGCTTACTTCTCTCTTAACCCCGCTCGAACTGTCCTTTATATGCGCTAATTTGACCTGCCTTATCATTATCAATTATTTGGCAAGCTGTTTATCAGGTTGCCCAGCTTATCCCTTATATTAGCATGACGTCCATGAGCAACCTGCTATATTACATAAGAATTATGAATAATATATAAATTAAACGACAGCTGATGTCGTAGTAATTTGAAACGGCCAACAGTGCAGTGGGTTAATATCTTATGCTAACCTTCGCTGCGATAACGGGCTGAGCGCGCGTGTGCTTCTAGATTTTCTTGCATCGCCAAAGTATCGGCGACTTTTGCTAACGGTTTTGCGCCCTCTGATGAGCAATATATTAAAGAGGATTTCTTCTGGAAATCATATACCCCTAAAGGCGAAGAGAAGCGCGCAGTGCCAGATGTTGGCAGTACATGGTTTGGACCCGCACAATAATCGCCAATGGCCTCTGGCGTGTGACGGCCCATAAAGATAGCACCAGCATGACGAATATCATCAATCAGCGCATCTGGATTATCGACGGACAGCTCTAAATGCTCAGGTGCAATACGGTTAATCACCTCAAGCCCCTCATTTCGGTCCTTGACCAATATCAGTGCACCACGATTCTCAAGCGCTTCACGAGCGATATCTGCTTTTGGTAATTGCTCAAGCGCAGTCTCAATGGCTTTGGCCACCTCATCTAATTGCTCACGGCTGGTCGTTACAAAAATGGCCTGAGCGACCGTATCATGCTCCGCTTGCGATAATAAATCCATTGCCAACCAATCTGCGTTATCCGCCGCCTCACCTTCAGCATAAACCAACACTTCAGAGGGGCCAGCAATCATATCAATACCGACCTGACCGAACACTGCACGCTTAGCAGCAGCAACGTATTTGTTACCTGGCCCAGTGACCTTATCTACTTGAGGAATAGTATCTGTGCCATACGCCAGAGCAGCCACAGCTTGCGCACCACCGATGGTAAATACCTTATCCACACCTGACAAATACGCCGCAGCTAGCACTAACGAATTCAGCTCGCCTTTCGGTGCAGGTACTACCATAATCACTTCTTGCACGCCGGCCACTTTGGCAGGAATAGCATTCATCAATACAGAAGATGGATAAGAGGCCAAGCCGCCCGGCACATAGATACCAACACGATCGAGCGGCGTTACTTTTTGACCCAAACGATTGCCTAGCTCATCGGTATATTCCCACGTTTCTTGTACTTGGCGCTGATGGAAGCTTTTTACCCGCTTCGCTGCGGTATCTAGCGCCTCTTTAATAGGTGTATCGAGTGCTTCATATGCCTCTTTTAACTCTGCTGACGTTAGCATCAAATCTTGCATACTGGTCGCCGGATGTGAGTCAAACTTCTGGGTCAACTCGAGTACTGCTTTATCCCCTGTTTGGCGTACCTGATGAATAATATCATCCACTGTGTGTAGCAATGCACTGTCATTGACGGTTTCAAAAGCCAATAAGTCATTTAACTGAGTATCAAAGCTGGTATCACTACTGTTCAGAATACGCATAAACCATCCTCTAAATATTTATCATAATAAAAATCAGTTTAGCACAAGATTATTATAGTCGCCTAAATGCATCGGTCATTAAAAACACTACTCGGTCTAATTCTCATCCATTTAAAAATAGCGGCTCAACGCTTACCTAGCTAACACAAGCCGATTAAAACAAAGGCATCCATATTAATCTCCTACCTTCATGATACTGAAACACACTTCTAGTATGGTTTAGTGATTAAAATAATGCACCTTGTCTATCCTGTTATCTGCAGCATGATAAGGTCTATTTTACGTCTTCAAATTTCATGCCTGCTAATTATTAATACTACTTACTAGAATCCACTTTGGAATGATGACATGACTTTAGCACCAAAATTCTCTAAAAAACGATTATCGACCTGCTTAATGAGCTTTACCTTATTTAGCGTAACCGGTTGCCAAAGTATCGATTATGATAATAACAACAATCATTCCAACACGGCTGCAAACAATCAGCTTAATACAATTATCGCCAACTTCAAGCAAGGGACTAGCCTACCCTTTACCGTATTAGATGACAGCGTGGACAATGGCTTAAAATCTGGCCAAAAAATGCTAATTCGTAACGGCGGTTATGGCTCTGATGCCGCCGCTCATCCAACAAACACAAGACAATTCTATGCTCTCACCGATCGTGGGCCGAATGCCAAATTTAACGGATCTATCGGTAACGGTAAGAAGTTCCCAACCCCTGACTACACGCCGCGCATTGGCCTGTTTGAGTTACAAAATGATGGTAGCATTGCTAAGGTAAAAGAGATTCTGCTGAAAGACACTCAAGGCTATAACATCTCAGGACTGCCCAATTCAGCGAATTTAGGTGGCACCGGTGAGACCGCCTATGACAAATACGGTAAGCCAATTTTGGTTAACCCTAACAAACCTTATGACAAAACCACCAACCCGATTAAAACGGATAACTTCGGTCTAGATGGTGAAGGCTTGGTCGCATTAAAAGACGGCAGCTTTTGGGTAAGTGACGAATATGGTCCGCATATGGTTCATTTTGATAAAACCGGTCGTGAAATCAATCGTATTAATGCCTTTACTAGCGATAATCGAAACAACCTAGTGATTAATGGTAAAGCCATTACCCTACCTGCTGAGTTTGCCAATCGTCGCCCCAATCGTGGTATGGAGGGGTTAGCAATTACCCCAGATGAGACAACGCTGGTTGGTATCATGCAATCGACACTGGATAATCCAACCAAGGCCGTGCGTAAACAGAATATAACCCGTATCGTTACCGTCAATCTTGTAACCGGTGAGATTGCACAATACTTATATCAACAAGAAAAAACGCAAAACTCAAACTCTGGTATTGTGGCGCTAGATAACAGTCACTTTTTGGTGATTGAACGTGATGGCGGATTTGAGTGTAAAAAGCCGGGCGCACAAAAGCATATCTATAAAATATCGCTAGACAATGCCACCAATATCGAAGCGATAGCGCCAACCGCAGATATGGACCAAGATGACAAGCTTGGGCTAACCATTAATGGTAAAACGCTTGAGCAAGTGGTGACAGATAGCAAAGGTAGCTGGAACACGTTAACGACTCACGGTATCAAACCAGTGAGTAAAGCGTTGGTGTTAGATGCGGTTAAACAGTTCCACTATCCACATGACAAATTGGAAGGCATGTGGCTAATGGGTGATGGCCGCTTAGGACTGATTAACGATGATGATTTTGCGACTTGGTCAACCGATGGCGTTCTTGAGCAGAAGTATATAGACAATGCGATGACAGATGAAGATAGCAACCGTTTGTATATCGCTACAGGACTGGATTATTAATAGTGTCAGCGATACTTTGAACAATTCTAACGTCAGTATTCTGTGACCTTTATTGCCACTTAATCTGCCAAAAACAAAAAAAACTGCTCATTTGAGCAGTTTTTTGTGATGTTAATTTAGCAAGCTATATCCGCATCTTAACCAACGCTTTTTTTGAAGCTCTCTAAAATAGGCTCAAGCAGGCTAAATTTACGCTTATAACTGACTTGGTTCACAATCAGGCGTGATGACACATCACAAATATGCTCGCGTGGCTCAAGACCATTAGCACGCAGTGTATTACCGGTATCCACCACATCCACAATCAAGTCGCCAAGACCAACCAAAGGCGCTAACTCCATTGAGCCATATAGTTTAATCAAGTCCACTTGCTGACCTTGACTGGCAAAATAAGCACGAGCCACGTTGACGTATTTGGTTGCAATACGTAGACGACGGTTTGGCAGCTCTGCGCCTTTGATACCAGCGGTCATCAGCTTACACTGAGCAATTTTCAAATCCAGCAGCTCATACACGTGTTTCGCACCATACTCTAATAAAACATCTTTACCGGCCACACCGAAGTCCGCCGCGCCGTGCTCTACATAAGTTGGCACGTCACTAGCACGCAAGATAAGCACGCGTACATCTTCATGCGATGTTGGGAAAATCAGTTTACGCGATTTATCTGGATCTTCTAATAGCTCAATACCGGCATCTTTTAGTAGCGGTAAGGTTTCTTTTAGAATACGGCCTTTTGATAGCGCCAGGGTTAGCCCTTTATAATTGCTGTCTGCTTGATTAAGTAGTTCATTTTGTTCAGTCATAGTGTGCCGTGTCTTAATATTGAGAGTGATTTAAATATAAGTGCGATTGGCTCAGCAATTAGTCATCACTGTCTTGACCATCTGTCACTGGGTTAATGCGTTCAATATTAACGCCAAGACCGCGCAGCTTCTCTTCTACATTTTCATAGCCGCGATCAATGTGATAAATACGATCAATCACACTTTCGCCTTCGGCTGCGGCGGCTGCCATCACAAGTGACATAGAGGCGCGCAAATCAGTCGCCATCACAGGTGCTGAATTAAAGGATTCAACACCTCGGACCACGGCTGTGTGCCCATCAACTTTAATATTAGCGCCCAAACGTTGCAATTCAGGCACATGCATATAGCGATTTTCAAAAATATTTTCGCTAATTGTGCTGGTACCATCGGCTAGACAGCAAACAGCCATCAGCTGTGCTTGCATATCGGTTGGGAAACCAGGATGCGGCTGCGTACGGATATCAACAGGCTTAGGACGACCCGTCATTTGCGCACGAATCCAGTCATCGCCCGTGGTGATGATTGCGCCCATCTCCTCAAATTTCTGTAATACAGGAAGCAGTAATTGAGAGTCCGTATTGCGTGTGGTCACGTCGCCTTCGGTCATTAGTGCACCAGCAAGGTATGAGCCTGTCTCGATACGATCCGGTACCACAGCGTATTCACAGCCTTTCAAGCTGTCAACGCCTTCGATAGTCATGGTTGAGGTACCAATACCGTTGATTTTGGCACCCATCGCGACCAACATATTCGCTAAGTCAACAACTTCTGGCTCACGCGCGCAGTTTTCTAATACCGTCGTGCCTTTGGCTAGCGTCGCTGCGATAATGACATTTTCTGTCCCGCCAACGGTCACCATATCAAAGCTGTATTCGCAGCCGATTAAGCGACCGCCTTCTGGTGCTTTGGCAATCACATAGCCATTTTCTACATTGATTTCTGCACCCATTGCTCTAAATGCCTTTAGATGCTGATCCACAGGGCGTGATCCAATCGCGCAGCCGCCTGGTAAGGACACTTCTGCTTCACCAAAGCGTGCTAATAATGGGCCAAGCACTAAAATAGAGGCGCGCATGGTTTTTACCAAATCATATGGCGCAAAGTAGTTCTCAATGGTACTGGTATCACAAGTAACGGTATCGCCTTTTTTCTCAATAGTAATACCCATGCCAGCAATCAGCTTAATCAGGGTACGCACGTCTTGCAAGGAAGGGACATTTGTCAATGTTGTGGGCGTTTCTGCCAAAATCATGGCCGCTAATAGAGGAAGCGCCGCGTTTTTTGCGCCTGAAATAGTAACTTCGCCTGCAATGCGGCTACGGCCGGTAATTAAAAACTGATCCATTGAATACTGTCCTAAACTGGAATGACGATAAAATTATATAACGAGGATAAAGAAGGCGTTAGACCTAATGACCTTCTAAGGCTGAGCTAAAATCCAACAAAAAAAGCCGTTTAAGTGGTCTTATTGACCGGCTTGTTTGGCTTCCCACTCAGCAGGGGTTAGTGCTTGAATGTTAAGGGCATGAATGTCGCCGCGAGCGATAATATCATTCACCAAAGCATAAACGGCTTGCTGGCGCTGCACGGCACGTTTGCCCTCAAAGCTTGCATCTACTACACGCACATCAAATTTATTGCCCTGATTGGCCGCTTGAATAAAAGCGTCTGGGTAATGCGGTTGTAAAAATGCGATTAAATCATCAGCGTTCATGCTCATGTAAACTACCTATAATTAAAATGGGGTGAAAGTTTAACGAATAAATCTAATAAATAAAGAGGCCCAGCCTAATAGTGGCCACATATTTTTTGATTATAACAAGTGTTTAAGCTATTTGCCTTAAACATATTTGACTAAGCTGCCTTTGGCTTCGCCACTGATAACCCAACTACTTTTAGTTAAGTGGCTTTTAGCTTAGTCATTTAACGTAGTCCTTATTTGCTAACCGACTACCAACCAGGCACTTGGTTTTTATACATTTCGATATAAGGGCTGGCATAAGGCTCGCCCGATCTTGGCCTACTCGGGCCTTGAGTAATCGGTTGCTGGTTGGTGGTAGGCTGAGTGTTATTTACGCTGCCTTGTGTCTGGGCGTTATTGTTTTGCGGTACAGCTGTATTAGCAGCTTGCTGCGTGGCAGGATAGGCCACCGGTTCAGGCGCAGTAGTATAGAATCTATCGGGCGGCTCAAGCTGCGTCTCTTGAATAACACTGGACTCATCAATTGGCACGCCATTGTTATCAATCAGTTCGGTCAATAGCACCAATTCCTTGATACCGACCGTGCTCTCAACGATATTCATTAAATGGCCACGCTGCGTTGGGGTTAGCTTGCCCATCACATAGACGATACCATCATCGCTCACTACTTTAATTTGCGAGCTACTAATGGCGTTATTGGCAATAATCTTGGCATTAATCTTTGACGAGATATAGCCATCATGCACAGTATAACTGGTGCCCTTTTGCGGACCCACTGTCAGCTTATCATGGACTTCTTTCACATCCGGCATAGCAGAGACAATCTGTACCACTTTCTTTTTGGTGTCCTCATCAGGCACCTCACCGGTCAGCAGCACCTGACTATAAAAGCTATCAACGCCAATACGGCTACGCTTATATAAAGTGGGATCCATCGCATTAATATTGGTTTTGGCTGTATTTACGATACTTTGATCTAAGATGCGCTGAGCAATGGTACGGTCCGTCACGGGCACACCATAAGAGCCTGCCGGCGCACTACTCTGTAAGGTCGCACAGCCTGTCAATGCTGCTATGCTTAATACGCACGCACTGAGTAAGCCATAAACTACACTGCGACTAAACCGCTTATTATCCGCTAACCGAGATTTCACCATGTTCTAATGTCCTTATTGATAGCCTGACTGCTTTATACCGCTTATAAAAGATAGATAATAAGTATAAACACCGGCTCATAATCAGTAGCAAATGCGGCACAATAAATTGACCTATCTAATAAAAGTCATTTTATTGATAAGCACTTACCCTATTCACTGCTATTAACTTACAGTATGTTTCTGCAAATAAATCTTTTAGTGTAACCATAAAAACTTTCGCTAAATGCCCGCTTTAGTAACAAAAGTGTAGCGTTGATTCAACGCGCTTATCTAGTGCCTTATTGCATAGCACCTCATTAACCTCCTATTAAACCATCAGCTTAAATGCCAATGCTCTAATCTAAATAAAATAAATTACCAAGCACGGCTGATAAAAGCGCTTTGTATCCATTCTGGAAAACACGCTTGCTCTGCCATATCGCTTGAGGCAAGTTTTGCGGGTGAATTAAATCCCACCACATCAAAACGGCATTCTAAATTGGCATACTGCGGATACTGCTGCAAAAAATAGCGCGCGGTTTTAATCAATTTTCGCTGCTTGCTCGCTGTTACGCTCATAAAGGCATCGCCAAAACCAGATACCTGACGCTTGCGAACTTCAGCGAACACTAACGTATCCCATGCGGCGCCAGGATGCAATAATACCAAATCTATTTCCCCCACTTTCGGCTGCTGCCAATTTTGACTAATAATTTGCAGCCCATTGGATTGCAAAAATTCAGCCGCAAGCTGCTCATAATGCCCTCCGTTCCGCTGTTTGGGCGATTTTAATAATGAGGGATTTGCAGGCATAAAAGCAACTTAAGTGTAGGTGAATAGCAGACCACTCTCAATTATTTATCGATAGGCGGCACAAAAGCAAAGCAGTGATATATTAGCACATCATGGTAAACTGGTAACACCTAACCTATTTTCTCTTTTTGTTCGTGATTAAGGTCTTTTATGACAGCGCAAGATAACACCTCGCATACCACCCAAGCCGCAAGCTCTGTGGCCAAAGCCTACCTTTTTATCGTCGCCACCCCAATTGGGAATATGGGCGACATCACTGCTCGCGCCATTGAAACGCTTAAACAGGTCGATATCATTGCCTGCGAAGACACGCGCACCTCAGGCAAGCTTTTATCCAACTTTGGTATTGATACCCAGACGTGGGCCTATCATGAGCACAATAGCGAAATCCAAACACCTAAAATTATCGAAATGATTCAGCGTGGCCATTCTATTGCCCTTATCAGTGATGCCGGCACGCCGCTTATTAGCGATCCTGGCTATCAATTAGTACAAGCGGCCCATGCGGCCGGCGTAGCGGTTGTGCCTATCGTTGGCGCCAGTGCTGCCATTGCAGCGCTCAGTGTTGCCGGTCTACCCTCTGATAAATTCAGCTTTGTAGGCTTTTTGCCGGCTAAGACTCATGGCCGCGTCAAACAGCTGGAGCACTATGCGGATCGTACCGAGACGCTTATCTTTTATGAAGCGCCGCATCGCATCGTGGTAAGCCTAAAAGATATGGCCGCTGTCTTCGGCGACAACCGCCCTGCCACCTTATGCCGTGAATTGACCAAAACCTTTGAAACGGTGAAAAAATCAACTTTAGGCGAATTAGCCGCCTTTGTCGAAGCTGACAATAACCAGCAAAAAGGTGAAATTGTCGTGGTCGTTGGCGGTAATGTGAATAATGTCGCCGACGATGACAGTATTCATGACAAATTACTACTGCGTTTGCTTGAGGACTTATCCGTCAAAAAAGCCGCCGCTTTGGCATCCGATATTACCGGCATTAAGAAAAATGCCTTGTATCAAAGATTGCTTGAGCTGCAAAAACAAGGATAGACAGTAGCCGCTAACCGACAAATGGCACAATAAGCAGGTTTTTAAATGCTTATTGTGCCTTTTCCATTTTATAACAACAAGTAGAACGACTGGTTTATTAAACCAGTCTTACAATAAGTTAAGTTTAATTAAATATAATCATTTGTTATATTTTCTAATAAAACAGCGCAATCGCCTACTACCACTTAATCTAAAATACTTGCATAATACTTTGTAATCAAATGTAATTGCGAGTATTATGTAAATACTTCTCTTAATGATATTTATTAAATTATGCCAAATCCAAGCACGAACAAATGCACAGCTTTTCAAAATATTGGGGCATTATCCAGTACTAGACGATTATTAAATAAAAACACAGGTAACCAAAAACTGCCTTACGCTCTACTGACGATTTGCTTTATCACCTTCCTCGCAAGCTTCGATTTTACGATCTTTATCTTCCTATCAGATACCCTTAATTTGACCTTTTTTGCTAAATCAGGCGACCTATCTTCTGAACAACTTAAATTAGTCAGCTTATTTGCCATTGGCTTTATTGCACGGCCTATTGGTGCGCTGCTCATTGGTCGTTATGGAGATAACAAAGGACGTAAACCTGCCTTACATGTCGGTCTTATTTTATTATTCTTGACCTCATTAGTAGCGGCTTGCCTGCCAACTTACGCAAACATTGGGGTAACAGCCTCTGTGCTTATTATCCTAGTTCGTCTTTTCCAAGGTGCTGCAGTTGCCAATCAACTAAGCCTAAGCTGGGTATATTTGGCTGAAAGCTATAGTTATAAAGAGATTGCCGCTTATATCAGTATGGTCTGTGCCAGCTTTGTGCTTGGTGCCGTTGTTTGCGCTCTGTTTATCGCCTGTTTAACCTTTCTCTTTACTGCCGAACAACTCACTGCCTATGCATGGCGTATTCCATTTATATGCAGCGGTGTTATGGGGTTACTTGGCTATCTACTAGTACGTCACCTTAGTGAGACGGATGCCTTTTTGACACAAACTACCGCCATCATCTCTCCTAAAAAGATGACCTTATCACCAGTCACTGACAGTCTTAATCGTTTTAACGCCATCTTACTAACGTGCTTTTTGGCGCTTATCTATGCCAGTTCAATCATTATGTTTTTATTGTTACTGCCCAAGCTTATTAACAGCCAAGTTAATGTAGATGATTCGTCACTTCGTTTTTTGACCGTTGTTGGTATGAGCTGTATGGCGCTGGGTATGATTTTCTTCGGCAAGCTTGCTGACAAATTAGATGTGGGCCGCGCACTGATGCTCGGCGCAGCGTTGATGTGCTTTCAAACTTTGATGTTTTATTACTATTTATCAAATGGAGATGGTACGTACTTAGTACCTATTTATGCACTAATGGGGTTTTGTAGTGGCTTTATCAGCCTTTGCCCTATGATATTCTTGCAGTTATTTCCAACCCATATTCGCCTGACTGCTATTAGCGTCATCTTTCACTCAACGACTGTATTTACTGGCGTTATTTTACCAATCTCTTTATTATTTATTACAGAAACCGTTAGTTTCGCACCGGCACTTTATCTTGTGTTTATTAGCATCTGTGCCTTCTTTATCGGTATTTATGTGTATCAGGCACCGCAGGTTCCTGAATATGAGACAGCGATTGCCTAGATAATAAGTCCCTATAGCAGATAATATTTTATACCGGCACTGCATCCCTAGCTTTAAGCCAGCCATAATGTTCCCAAAGTAGTAAACTTGCGGCGCTGCGATACGGTGACCAGCTCTGGGTTAACTGTTTAAGTTGTTTTGGGGTCGGTCTGCTATCCAGCTGTAGCAAATCCATCGCACCAACTTTAATCGCTAAATCATCTACTGCCAATACATCGGCGCGGCCTAAACTAAACAGCATATACATCTCTGCCGTCCATTTGCCAATACCCGTCACCGCCGTCAGAGTTTCAATCACCTCAGTATCTGACATCTGCTCAAGTGCTTTAAAATCAATATCATGCTCGACCAAAGATTGAATATAACGAATTTTCTGTCGTGATAACCCCTGAGCCCGTAATTGCTTATCATTCGCCTGCAAAATGGCTTTAGGCGTCGTCAGATCTGCCGTCTCTAGCTTATTCCAGATACTGCGAGCCGCTGCCACAGATAACTGCTGTCCGACCATTGCCCGCATCAACTGCTCAAATCCCCCTTGATTACGGCGTAAATCAGGCACTCCCACCTGTTGATACACCGCATCAAAACGTGGCTCAATGTCAATCAACGCTTCAATATGACGCTGCAACTGCTGTTCGTCCTTGATTACTCGTATCTGTGACTTGCTGTTTATCTGCTGATTCATCTTATTCGTTTTAGCCTCTAGAAATTTATTGACATCATTTACGACCGCTCATCTACTGTGAATACTTAATACATATTAATTGGTCATTATCTCTCAGCTGCCTACTGCTTTAACAGCACCACACTTGATACTCATAACACCCATCATGACATCAAGCCTATCATACCTTGCCAGCCCACTCGTAAACCAAGCACAGTTAGAATGACCAATACTAGTTGGCGAAAGCGGGCTTGAGATAAATGATGACGTAGCCGAATACCGAACAGTAAGCAGGCTATAGAGACTGCTGTCAGCATGATAATCAGCAGCCACTCACTGGCAGGTAGCGCCATAATAGGCTCACGCAGGACGATGATTTGTGCCACCTTGCCCAGTAAATAACACATGTTGCCGACTTTGGCGATGGTGTTCTTATCATCGGTAGCAGACAGCAGATACATCAGCAAAATAGTCGACATAGCGTTGGTTGAACCACCAATAATACCAGCAGTAAGACCGATAATAATGAGTACTGGCGTGGTGGCCGGTAGAATGATTTTTTTGCCTAACGCATTACTGATGACATAAAAAGCAATCACTGCAGCAAGTAACAATAAGATATAGCTGCTATCAACCCACATAAGCAGCTTAACACCAAATAAGCTGCCCAGAAGACTCATCAGTGCAAGTAGCCAATAGTGCTTAAGATAGTAGGTAAAATTACCCCAGATACTGCGCTCACCGCCAATCAGCCAAGTCATCAGATTCAGCGCAAAGGATGGTAGGATGATAAGAATAATAGCGTGCTGTAGCGGGTACATGCTCGCCAGTGCCGTAGTAGTAACCAAGGTTACGCCAAGACCACTAATACCGTGTAATAGTGAAGCAATCGCAAATATAAGACTTAAAATGACGTGCTCAGTATCAACCATAACTCATGTCCTACTGCCCTCACTGTCAGTTCCGTAAATGAATTCTATACAGGCCCTAATGTAAAAAGGTATATTAAAACCTGCGTTTTAATATACCTTTAGTGAGTGCAATAAGACAATCTTTGTTTTAATACATCTTTGAGTACGCTTTTACATGTTAGAGCTTATGCTTGTAGGCTAGTACTGAGTATAAGCTATTAAATAACAGCTACTTAGCGTTTTGCATAACCTTGTTCGTTAACATAAGCCATGACTTCTGGGCGCACTGGTCCACCAAAGGTTTTAGTAACCTGTTCTTTCCAGTCTTTGTGGTTTGGCTCGCCGCGCTTATTATAGTACTCAATAACTTTATTATTGAACGCTTCGATTTGCTCTTCAGTCACTGGCTGATAGGTATTTTCTGATACCAATGTAGACAGCGACCATCTTGGTTTTTGCAACGTGGTTTCAGGCGTATCACTTGGGTGACCTAAGCACATACCAAATAAAGGAAGCACATGTTTAGGCGCATTAATCACTTCACCAGCACGGCGAATATCGTTACGCATACTACCGATATAAACACCGCCTAAGCCGAGAGATTCAGCAGCAGCCATGATGTTTTGCGCCATGATGCCAGCGTCTACTGTACCGATAAACACCACTTCCATCCAGTCTAATTGCGAGTCTGGGTCTATTTTATGATGGCGATGATTGTCCATGCAGAATACAAAATATTCTGCACATTCAATGATATACGGGTGCTTAAGCTCTTTACCATCTGCAACGGCTTGATTGTACTCTTCTTCGCTCAAACCATTTGAGATTTGGTGGAATTTCTTGCGCTGCTCAGGATCGGTAATACGCACAATGCTCACCGAACCCATATAGTTAGATGTTGATGACGCACGCCCTGCTTCTAAAATGGCCTCTAGCATTTTCGGGCTAATCGGCTCATCGGTAAAATTACGCACAGAGCGGTGGTTTAACATAGTTTTTAGGGTTGGGCTCATCTCTTTTAAATCGTTCGATGCGTCAGTCATATCTCATCCTTTATTTATATTGTTATTGATTAGGCTTAAATATATAAGTTAAATCCAGTACGCCTCATGACTCATAAATACACTAAGTGGTCTTAGTTGTTTCTATTAATAGATAAATAGCACTAAACGCAGCGCGCTGATTTATTGACTTATATCTTGCTTAATATACTGTTTGACTTATCAATTAGCCAAGCTGTATTTTAAATGTAAACTTAACCGATTACGGTACTTATTAAGTTTACCAAATGTTCTGCTATGTTATTTTTACTCATCTTTTCTAAATCAACCGCCGGTTTCTGATACTTTTCTGCAAAAAACACTGTCATTGCATTCTCATCACTAGCAAAACCAATATCTTGTCTTGAAACATCATTACAGGCAATCATGTCCAAATTCTTGGTTTTGAGCTTACCCTTAGCATAGGTCTCAATATCTTGCGTCTCAGCGGCAAAACCCACCACAAATAAGTTGGGATAATTATGCGAAATGGTCGCTAAAATATCAGGGTTTTTGACCAGTTCGAGTGTCATCTTATCTTGCGTCTTTTTAATCTTTTGCGGCGCCGCATCTCGAGTACGATAATCAGCCACAGCGGCAGTAGCAATAAACACATCTGTACCTGCCTGCGCTAGGCTTTCCGCCGCCGCCAACATATCATTAGCCGAGAGCACATCCACACGCTGCACGCCAAACGGAGTTTCTAGGCCCACTTTACCCCCTGCAATTAAGGTCACTTCTGCGCCAGCATCACGGCAAGCACGCGCCAAAGCAAAACCCATCTTGCCAGTGGAGTGATTAGATAAAAAACGAACTGGGTCAATGGCCTCAACCGTCGGGCCTGCGGTGATTGTGACCTTTTTCCCTGTTAAAGACTGCGGGATACTCTGTTTTGCTCGTGCATATAACATATGTTGTAATAACGTTTCTGGCTCAGGCAAACGCCCTGCGCCTACATCGCCGCAAGCCTGAACACCACTATCCGGCGTAATAACTTCATAGCCCAAGTCGCCCAAGGTTTGGATATTAAGCTGAACCGCAGGATGTGCCCACATTTGCTGATTCATTGCCGGTGCAATCATTACTGGCGCCGCTGTTGCCAAACAGACCGTGGCTAATAAATCATCAGCCATACCCATCGCCAAGCGCGCTAAGGTATTGGCAGAAGCAGGCGCAATCATCATTAAATCTGCCCACTTAGCCAGTTCAATATGACCCATGCCCAACTCTGCATTGGTATCTAACAGCTCAGTATGTACCTCATTGCCGGTCAATGCTTGCAGTGTCAACGGTGTAATAAATTGCTGCGCGCCGGCGGTCATAATAACCCGCACCTCAAATCCCTCTTTAACCAACAATCGTGCCAGTAAAGCTGATTTATAGGCCGCAATACCGCCTGTAATCGCAAGAAGAATGTTTTTGATGTCTTTTGCCGGCGCATGGACAGGTGTGAATATCATGCTCATAAGTGGGTGTTACCTTAAGGATGTCGAATATTTAGAATATGAATAAAATGCGCTTATGGTATCAAGTTTAATAAACATTTAGATAGGGTTTATTGTATTAGTTGCATGATAAACATCTGCTGAATCTGACTGGCTAAAGCTTTTATATAAAGGACTATTATTTATAAATTATGACGGTATTGCACCATATCGGTTTGTTGAGCGATAGAGTCATATAGCTTACGTGCTGTTTTATTACCCACTTGGGTTGTCCAATATACTCGATTGCAGTTTTTATCCGCCGCAAACTCATAAACCGCCTCAATTAAGGCACGGCCTGCCCCTTGCCCACGTACGATACTATCAACGTACAAATCTTCTAGGTAGCAACAATCAGTCGTATTCCATGTATTGGGATGTAGCACCACATGAGCGAAGCCGACCAACGTCTTTGCTTGATAAGCACCGAAGCCATGAACAGGCGCTGTATCAGACAGCAGCTTCTTCCAAGTCGCTTGCGTCACCTCTTGGCTAAGGGTCGTTTCATAAAAGGTTAGATATCCCTGCCATAACGCTAGCCACTGTTCATAATCAGAGTGCGCTAAAGGACGGATAGATAATTCAGATGGTGCTATACTCATGGCAAAAGCCTTATAGGTGGATAACTTAAAGGGGGTGACTTAGGATACTGTAGCTCTATACTTCTATCAACTTACTTCTACTAACTTTCTTTATTAAATGAATAACTTAGCTATAGGTTAATACTATTAAACTTTTAATTTAGTATTTTATGCAAAAATTATATAGATAGCGACTATACTAAAGGCCCATTGTGCTTATGTTTAGAACCAATCATTCAAAGCACACTGTTTTAGACTACTTTGCCCTTCATCATACAAGTATTTGCATTTATGGCTATCAAAGATTGGCACGAAGATGACCGTCCACGAGAAAAGTTACTGAGACTCGGTGCAGAGCACCTAAGTGATGCCGAGATATTGGCCATATTTTTGCGAACAGGTACTAAAGACCAGTCAGCTATTGAGTTAGCACGCCAATTAATCGAACGCTTTGGCAGTATCGCTGGATTATTGGCAGCACCGCAACAAGACGTGCTGGACTGTCATGGTATCGGACCTGCTAAATATGCTCAGCTGTTTGCCAGCCTTGAGATGGGCAAACGCTACTTAAATAGTGAGTTGAAATCCGGCCACACGCTTAATCGCTCTCAGGTGGTGAAAGACTATATTACCACGCAGCTACGCCGTGAAAGTAATGAGGTGTTTGCAGTGCTATGTTTGGATAATGGACTCAATCTGCTCGATTATAAGGTGTTATTTACAGGCGGTCTATCTTCTTGCTCTGTCTGCATCAAGCAAGTGCTGCGATACGCATTAGAGCAAGGCAGTAGTCAGCTTATCGTGGCACACAACCATCCCAATCAGGATGCGACGCCCTCGACAGCGGATATTCATTTGACCAAAACCCTAAAAGAGGCGTGTCAGTATATTGATATGACACTGGCCGATCACATTATCGTTGGCCGTAATCAAACCCTGTCTTTTGCAGAAACTGGCATCTCTCCTTTTTAGATCGGATAAATTAGGCCGGATAAAAATAGAGTTACCGTCATCAATATTAGTGATTGCCGTTCATCTCAATTATTTTGATTTAAGATAAGTGCAAGCAAGATAACAGTAGACAATTGTCCGTAGTTAACAATATAAGTATCTGACTCAAATATAAGAAAAACCTTAGCATTCATCATCTTATTAAAGAATTTATATACAAAACTAACTAATTGTAAAGATTTTAGTCTTGATTATCGCATTGCATCTACATACCCTGTAATGTAATTGTACCAAATTGCTATCTTTAGTCTTATCTTTGAGTTTTATTAGAA
The DNA here is from genome assembly GCF_057396245.1 of Psychrobacter sp. CX16. Lineage (NCBI taxonomy): Bacteria > Pseudomonadati > Pseudomonadota > Gammaproteobacteria > Moraxellales > Moraxellaceae > Psychrobacter > Psychrobacter sp. CX16. The sequence goes on along the minus strand of NZ_JBXYJF010000024.1, from coordinate 9,422 downwards.
GTTTTTTTCAATAAGCATAAATATAACGCAAAATTTTATTAAAACCTTTAACCCTTATCTTTTTTAGGTTACTTATTATGACCACATTGTCTTTAGTTGGTTTATTTTTACTGGCCATCCTATTGCAGCTACTTGCGCTGTTGGTGGTGTTCTTATACGGAATGAGCCGTACCGTTGGCTCTGTTCTGCTTATTATTGTAGCAGTTATCGCTGCTGTGATTGCCCCTTGGTCGCTACTGCTGGGTGTGCCCATTATTCTGGCATGTTTAGTAGTATTGATTGCGCCGCTACGCCAAGCGCTTGTCAGCAAGCCTGTTTATAAAATGCTTGCCGGTGCCATGCCTAGCATGAGTGATACCGAGCGTGAAGCATTAGACGCGGGTACTAGCTGGTGGGAAAAAGAGCTGTTTATGGGTGCGCCAAACTGGGATACGTTTGCAAGCTACCCTTATCCAACCCTATCAGAAAAAGAACAATCTTTTATTGATAATGAAGTAGAAACCTTATGCGCTATGCTTGATGAATGGCAAATTCATCATCACGACAAAGACTTGTCACCTGAGGCTTGGCAGTATATTAAAGACAATGGCTTCTTAGGATTAATTATCCCTGAAAGCTACGGTGGTCGCGACTTTAGCTCATACGCACAAAGCCGGATCATGAGTAAAATTGGTTCACGCAGTTTGACAGCTGCAGTCACCTGTATGGTACCTAACTCATTAGGCCCAGGCGAGCTATTGATGCATTATGGTACCGAGGAACAAAAGCAGCGCTGGTTGCCGGGTCTTGCCAATGGTACTGAGATTCCATGCTTTGGCTTAACCGGTCCAGAAGCCGGCTCTGATGCGGGGGCAATTCCAGATACGGGGGTTGTCTGTTATGGCGACTATGAAGGCGAGCGTGTGCTTGGCCTGAATATGAACTTCTCAAAACGCTGGATTACACTAGCGCCAGTCGCTACCGTGGTTGGTTTGGCATTTAAGCTGCATGACCCAGATGGTCTACTTGGTGATAAAAATAAAACCGATTATGGCATTACCTGTGCCTTGGTTCCTGCAAATTATGAGGGCGTTGAGACCGGCCCTCGTCATAACCCAGGTTCACCATTCATGAACGGTACGGTTGTGGGTAAAGATGTGTTTATCCCGTTAGACTTTATTATCGGTGGTATTGAAAATGCCGGAAAAGGTTGGCGCATGCTGATGGAATGTCTAGGTGTCGGCCGTGGTATCTCACTGCCTGCCTTATCAACCGCAGCGGGTGAAATGAGCTACTTAAATGTGGGTGCATTTTCCAAAATTCGTGAGCAGTTCAAGATTTCTGTCGGTAAATTTGAAGGTGTTCAGGATGCTAGCAGTGATATCGCTAGCAAAACCTATATGCTTGAGTCGTTCCGTCATCTAGTCACTTGTGGTCTAAACCAAGGCGGTACCCCGTCTGTCATGACAGCTATGGCCAAATACTATGCTACCGAGACCATGCGTGAAGTAGTCAACCATGGTATGGATATCGTTGGTGGTCGTGCCATTCAGCATGGTCCACGCAATTTCTTAGCATTGCCTTATCAAGCCATCCCTGTATCTATTACTGTTGAGGGTGCCAACATCTTGACCCGCTCGTTGATGATTTTTGGACAAGGTGCGATGCGCTGCCATCCTTACTTATTTGATGAGCTTCAACTACTGCAAAGCGATGACAAAGCCAAAGCGCAAAAAGAATTTGATGATATGTTCTTTAAGCACTTGGGCTACACCTTTAACCGTGGTGCTAAATCATTTGTTGCCGGTTACTTCGGCGGTAGCGGCAAAGCCCCTGACTTTGCAGATAACTTTACCCGTCCGTATTACAAGAAAATCAACCGTTTAAGTGCCAACTTTGCGTTGACCGCTGATATGGCCTTGGGTCTTCTTGCCGGTGATCTAAAACGTAAAGAGTTGCTGTCTGGCCGTCTTGCTGATATTCACTCTCACTTATTCATCATGAGTGGTATCTTGCAATATTATGCTAACGGTACTCAGTCAGAGTCTGAGCAGTTACATGCCCGCTTGGCATTAGAAAAATCATTATTTGTGATTCAAGAAGCCTTCTTTGACTTCTATGACAACTTCCCAAATCGTATGGCGGCTGGTCTGGTGAAACTGGTTTGTTTCCCAGGTGGTAAGTTCGCTGACAAGCCAAGCGATGAATTAAAACGTAAACTTGGTGATTTAATCATGGAAGATGGTGAAAATAACCCATTCCGTGAGCAGCTTAAGAAGTTCGTTTATTACACCACAGATCCAGACAACACCACAGGCCGTGTTGAAAACGCCTATCAGATGCTGCTAAAAATTGAGCCACTATGGCAGAAGTTTAAGAAAGCAGAACACAAAGGCGAATTTGTGGGCTTAACCTTCGAAGACCACGTGTTAACAGCGCTGAAAGAAGGTACTATTACTGAGTCTGAATCAGAGCAGTTAATTGAATATAACTCAGTACGTTTTGATGCTCTGTTAACGGACGTATTTGATGAACATCTTAATGAGGCGCTACCCCGTCATAATCCGCATACGCTAGAGAATGCGGCTGAGAATTTAACGCCTTACGTGATTGATGAGATTGAAAATAATCCGAACCCGAAATCGAGTCAACCTGTTGAAGAAGAAACCGGCAGTGAGAACGCCGCACATGGCTATGAACAAGATGGTGATGTCGATACCGCAAGTGAGCAACTCACTTTAAATGAGCGTGTGGATCAAGCAGATTTCGATGAAGCTCATCCGGATGACGAAGCGTTAGATCACCGCGTACGTGATGCAGAGATGACGTTAGAGGAGCGCATGGCACGCAATCATCATAACGAGCAACTGCGCAAACGTAACCAAGATAATAGTCTAGAAGATTAATGGGTTATGTAACCGCTTAAATCATTATTATTGTATCGTGCTATTCATACTAAAAACCGTGCCAAAACTTTTGGCACGGTTTTTTATTATCCATCGTATTTGTTTAGGGTCAAATATAGTTGCCGTCATATAAATGAGGTATAAGTCAACTGAGTGCAAGTACTACTGTAGTAGTCTTAGCGAGGTTAACGCAATAACGCTTTTATAGGGCTGTGGCTATAACTCTAAAGTAAGTAGAAGAGTGAACCTTATAGAATGTACTAAAAACGAGTTTAACAATATAGCAGCTTTAAGCTTTTCTAGATTCTGGTTCAAAGAACAATTACACGGTTATTACACACAACAGAGGATATCGCTGTTTATACTGGATGCTTCATAATCCATTTTTTATTCGCTACCGAAATACCATGCCTATGCCAAACCCTTATTCAAATCAACCAAATGCTAAGCCGCCTGATTTTTTGCTGCGGCTCATATCTTTTATTTTTAGGACTGTATTATTGGTGGTGGTTGTCTATGGCTTGATTATCTTTGGTACAGACATTCGTCATGAAGCAGCGATGTCTCGTATGAAACAAACGATAACCCTACCCTTCAAATACACACAGCTGATGCAGCAGGAGGCGCCACAACCGAACAGCTTGCCGAATCCTATTACCAATGCGCATCTTACCGATACTTGGGGTGCTGCCCGTAGCAGCGGACGGCGTCATGAGGGTATTGATATCTTCGCTGAACGCAGTACGCCGATTCATAGTACCACTGCAGGCATTGTGCGCCGCGTGGGTACTGACTCGCTAGGCGGTAATGTGGTGTCTATCGTTGGACCCGGCGGTGTCGGGCATTATTATGCCCACTTAGAGGAATTTGCAGATATTAGCGAGGGCGACTGGGTGGAAACCGGCGATGTCATTGGCTATGTCGGTGACAGCGGTAATGCAAAGGGCACACCGCCACACGTACATTACGGTGTTTATATGAACTCTGGCGCGGTTAACCCGTATCCGTTACTGATAAAATAAATGGCTGTAAAACATTAAAAGTTAATGGCAGCTAACAAAACCACTATTACCCTCTTAGCCTCTAAGTCTCGATTACTCTATACGTTACTAAACTTTGAGTCTTTATTGCTCCTCAGGCTGTGGCGGTGCGTCTCTGCCTAACGTCGATAAATAAGCAATAATGTCCTTTCTGTCTTGCTCATTTGGCATCGGGTCAGAGAGCATACGTGTTTCAGGTAGGACGGCTTCTGGGTCAGCAATATAGTTATCTAAGGTCTGTGCGTCCCATACCCAACTCACTCCATCCATCGCATCGCTATAATTATAATCTTTAAGGGTGCCAGAGGGCGCGCCATATACGCCTAATAATTGCGGACCCTTCTTGTTACTGCCGGGGCGTAGCGTGTGGCACTGTGAACAATTCTCTTCGTACAGAGCCTCGCCATGTTTGCTGTCACCAAGCTCGTACACTGGCGCCATCACCTGAGCACGATAATCTGGTGGCGTGCGCGAGCAGCTAGCCATCGTTAAAGCAAGACAAGTGAAACCTAGTAAATTACCCAGTGTTTTAAGACTAGGAATAGAACTTAAGGCCATCGAACGACTATCAAATACGGACATAGTTTCCTCGCTTAATGCGAATTTTCCTGAAATAACTCAGGATATTGATATAAATTAACAGGGGTTTTAAACGGTTTGTTTGGCAGCTCTTGCACCAGTTTAGGCACTAAATATCCCGGCAATTCAGCCAACATTTGCCAATAAAGCGCTACCGCTTCTTTGAGCTCACTATCAAAGTGCGCTGCCCCCTCCACTTTATCTAAAAGATGTAAATAATACGGTAAGATACCCACGTCAAATAAACGCTCACTCAGCGCCACTTGAGCGCCAATAGTGTCATTCACACCAGCCAATAGAACGGCCTGATTGAGCAAGGTAATGCCCTGCTTTCTGGCTTCAAGAAGATACTTTGCGGTGTGCTCATCGATTTCATTGGCATGATTGGTATGCACCACCATCACAATGCGGCAACGGCTGAGCTGTAAGCGCTGTAATAATTCATCATCCAAGCGCTCAGGTATCACGATGGGCAGCCGCGTATGCAGCCGAATGGTCTGGATTTGCGGTAGAGCTTCTAGCGCATCTAGCCATAAAGACAAACGCCGATTCGAGACACTGAGCGGATCACCCCCACTTAAGATGACTTCATTAATCTCAGGGTGCTCAGCGATGTAGTCTTGAATAACCGACAATTGCTCAGACTTGGGCAGATTGGCATTGTAATCAAAGTGCTGCCTAAAGCAGTAACGGCAATGAATAGCGCAGGCACCGGTGACGGTCATCAATACCCGTGACTTATATTTGTGCAATAGGCCTTGAATGGGGTTTTGATGATTTTCATCTAAGGGATCGGTGACAAAGCCCGTAATCTTGGCCTGTTCACGCTTATCGGGCAGTACTTGGCGCAGCAATGGGTCGTTGGCATCGCCTGTTTTCATTTTTGACACAAAGCCTTTGGGCACGCGCAGTCCAAAGTTATCGGGCACATATAATGAGTCTTTTATATGGCTTAGATTCAATAACGTTAACAGCTCATCAATATCAGTCACTACGTCTGCAAGCTTGGTCTGCCATGTCGCTTTTTCTACAGGATTTGCTGTGGGGATAGTGATAATCTCTTGGTTTTTACTATGACTGGGCTGGCTTACATTTTCATCTGTAGACACAATCGATATTTGCCTATTTTTTTGTTGAGGTAAATGGTTTATCATGGGGCTCATTATATTTGATTTTTTGTCATTAATTTGAAAAGTATCAGGAGCAATATTGTGGCAAGTTTTTCAACCAACGAATTTAAAGCCGGTCTTAAGGTTATGTATGACGGTCACCCATGTGCCATCATTGATAACGAATTTGTAAAACCAGGTAAAGGTCAGGCTTTTAACCGTGTCAAACTACGTAATTTGCGTACTGGTAAAGTATTAGAGCAAACCTTCAAATCAGGTGAGAGCTTAGAAGCCGCTGACGTTATTGATACGGAAATGAACTATCTATATAGCGATGGTGAGTTCTGGCACTTTATGGATCCTGAGACCTTTGAGCAATTACAAGCTGATGCTACTGCAATGGCTGATGCGAAGCAATGGCTAAAAGAGAACGGTAACGATTTATGTACCATCACTTTGTTTAATGGTGTGCCTTTATCAGTCACTCCGCCTAACTTTGTTGAGCTTGAAATCGTTGAAACCGATCCAGGTGTTCGCGGTGATACTTCAGGCGGCGGCGGTAAGCCAGCTAAATTAGAAACAGGTGCAGTGGTTCGTGTGCCTTTGTTCGTTCAGCAAAATGAAGTGGTTCGTGTTGATACGCGTACTGGTGATTATCAAACTCGCGTAAGCTAATCACTCATTATTAAAGGATTAAAATAGCGACATTATTTTTCGCTATTGCCTTAAAGATACAGTCAATAGCCAGACTCAAAAACTTTGAATACGCCTTCATTTCGGTGGGGCAATCTCAAAGCCCATGAGTCTGGCTTTTTTTGTATGCCGCATAATGAGTGCCGTACATTGAGTGTCAATATCCGTTACACAAGCTCTATTTAAACCCTACCACAGCTTGTCTACACTTAATTCATTCACCCCTTTATATATAAGTAGTCGCCTTACCATGTCCTATCCTTTATTACTGTTGATTATTAGCCTTGTTGTTATTGTGCCTAGCGTATTTGTTGTGAGAAACAAATCTAAGCAGAACCTATTGACCAACAATAATAAAAACCAAAAAGCCCTAACAAATCGCTCGAATACTCAAGGCAACAATCCAAAAGCATCCGCAGAGCAGCTACAGATTGCCGAGACCATTCAAAAATATCGTAATCACCCTGCTTTGCCAATCAGCTTTCGTCAATTACTTGGCAAAATCCATGCGCAGTATGTGACCCTAAACTCAGTAAAACTATCGCCCGAACAGCGTTTTACGGTCGATAAACTTGCCGGCACCCGCCTTGCAGAGATATTAGAAGATTATCTGACTTTAGATCCTGATTATGCGCAAAATACGATTATTGATACCGAGCATGACTCGACCAGTGCCGATGTCACCTATGCACAATTGGTCTCTATTCTGGATTTTATGGGCCGCTCCCAAGAAGACGGGCAGGCGCAGGTGGCGAGCAATATCTTAGCAAACCGCAGTTATCTGCAGTCGGTATATGGCGAATTTGATCAAGATGAAGGTGGGAATAAGCATGCCAGTATCAAAGCGCCTGAAATAGAGGCGATACAAGCCGAAGATATGCCCAATCATGAGAAGCTTCTCGTACGTGGCATCGATTATCTTAAAGACTGTGATGAACAAGCATCGAATCAGCTATCGTTAGCGCAGCATTCAGATATTTTAGGCGATGACCTCTTAACCCAATTGGGTCATTTAACCCACTCTGCAGAACGTACCATTACTTTTAGCGATGCCCTAGTCAGCCATGACGGCAGTTATGCTGGAACGCCTGCCTTTGATCAGATTATTGCCCAAGCTATCCCCAATTTGTTACGTCAGGCGGTTAAAGGGCAATTAGCAAGTGTCACCAATTCAAATCAAAGTGATAAGAGTGCTCAGGTAGCACCGACATTAACGGCCAATCAGCACGCTTTAATTGAACAAAAGATTACCCGTATTCAGCAGCTGATTAATGATTGCTTAACGCGGCTTGAACGGGTTGCCAAGCAGCAATATGATACTGGCTCCACCACACCTGAGTCGATGCAAACTTTGCTTAGCACGTTAAAGAGCAAACAGTCGCAAGCACAGTATTTACTGGACAGTGGCTTTTTTAGCTTATAACTCTTGGGTTTATAATGACTTTGGCTTGTGATTCAATACACTCAGATACTTGATAGTTATGTATATGTGCTATTTACAATCAATCAACTGAATACTAGCCCTCCCCCATTATTCACTAAGAGGTTACGATGGCCTATTATCAAACCACGATTACTTTGCCTGCCCACCCACGCGGCGTACATATCATTACTAAAGATATCAAGCGCGCCTTAAAAGAGCTACTACCAAGTTCAGCGCAAACTGGTATGGTACATTTATTTTTGCAGCATACTTCTGCCAGTTTGACTATTAACGAGAATGCAGACCCTGACGTGCGTTTGGATACTGAAGATTGGCTCAACACCATCGCCCCTGCCGATCAGCCACATTATAGGCACACGCTAGAGGGCTCAGATGATCTGCCAGCTCATTTTAAAAGCATGATGTTTGGTGTAAGTCTTAATATACCGCTGGTTGAAGGGCGTCTTGGACTGGGCATGTGGCAAGGCATCTATCTGTGTGAACACCGTGACCACGCCAGTGGCCGCAGGCTTATTATTACTGTAAACGTATAATTTATATCACCCCTATCGCCTATTAATGATAAATGAGTACTCTATGTTAATCATGAATTGTTCCGACACACGTCTTTCTAAATTGATATTCGTTACATTTTTAAGCGGCAGCTTATTTGCGATAACGGCTTGTCAAAAATCTGATAATACAGACGAGTCTGAAGCAGCTCAGTCCAATGTTAAAGTCACTGAGATAACACCGCCTGAGGGCAATGATGTTGCAGCAAATGACAATGCCGCAGAAGTCACCCAAGAAGACGTCGAGTTGACCACACTAGATAGTGACATGGAAGCAGACCCTAATGCTGATTTAATGGATAGCACATATAATCAGGCAGCGGTTGATGGCTCAACGGTTGCAGAGATTGAAGAGGACAGCTCGGATATCGCTGCAAATAACAACTCAAACAAGAAAATCCAAGCCGAAACGCAAGTGACCGATGTTGAGTATCAAGACAAAAACGGTCAGAGCATCCATGTGACGTTCCAGACCTCAGCGGTTGATACACTAGAGGCAAATTTAATGCTGCCATCTGGCAAACGCGTGTTATTAACCGCGCCCACTGGTCAAGGCAACAACCCTACTTACGAGTCAAAAGATGGCAGTATTGAGCTGGTGACCCATGGCGGTGGCGGTTCTATTGATTTGCTATACGAGGGTAAATCAACAAGCTTTGAAGCAGTCAGCGCTGATGCCGAGGTTCTTACTCCTAAATAAGCGCTATCTATATCATTAAAATAGTGTTTTAAAAATATCTTTATAAACAAAAAAAGGTCTCTGCAAATAGTAGAGACCTTTTTTTGTTTCACTCTAAATAATACTGACTCATATACTAAGCCACTGTAACTATCCCCTAAAATAACACAGCTCAAACGTAGAATTTCTTATAAAATACCCATAAGGAGTTTTGATATGAGCAAACGAATGACTGAGACCCAAATCGTATCGATATTAAAAGAAGCAGAAGCTGGAATACCTGCTAAAGAGCTGTGCCGTAAATACGGGATTGCTAGCTCGACTTTCTATAAATGGCGTTCCAAGTACGGTGGTATGGAAGTCTCTGATGTTAAGCGATTAAAAGAGCTTGAAGAAGAAAACCGTAGGCTTAAACAGATGTTTGCTGATTTAAGCCTCAAAG